>DATCIV010000098.1:0-2792 GCA_036507575.1 Candidatus Bipolaricaulota bacterium
TACTGGCAGGCCAAGGAGGGTATCCATGTTTCAACGCCCCGCGCTGAACTACCCGCAGGTGCCCCTGTATTTGGGTTTCGAACAAGCCGCGCAACGGTGGCCCGACAAAGCCGCCCTCGTCTACAAAGACCAGCGCATCACCTATCGCCAGCTCGACGACCAAGTGAATCGTTTTGCCACGGCGCTTGCGGAACTGGGCGTGGCCAAAGGCGACAAGGTGTGCCTGCTGCTGCCCAATTCCCCGGAATTCGTCATCGCCTTCTTCGGCGCGCTCAAGGCCGGGGCCACGCCAAGCGCCATGAATCCCGCTTACAAGGAACGAGAGATCGCTTACCAATACAAGGAAAGCGAAGCAATGTTTCTGGTGACCCGCCAGGATTTCTACCCCATGGTGCAGGCAGCAAGCAAAGAAATGCCCATCAAGGCCATCGTCTCCAGCCAGGCGCCGCTCGAGGGCACGCGCCATTTTCAAACGCTGCTGGAAAAACACCCGGCCAAACCGCCTCGACCCCAGATCGACGCCCTGGAAGATCTGGCGGCGCTGCCCTTCACCAGCGGCACCACGGGATATCCCAAAGGCGTGATGCTCAGCCATCACAACCTCAACAGCAACTGGATGCAGTTTGGCAGCGCAAGCCAGCTCAGCGAGAGAGACTGCTTGCTGCTGTTCCTGCCGCTGTACCACATCTACGGCGCGATGCTCATGGGCGGCGGCTTGCACGCCGGGGCCACGTTGGTGTTGCAAGAGCGCTTCGACCCCCAGGGCACGTTGCAGCTGGTTCAACAGCATCAGCCCACGCTGTTTTTTGTGGTGCCGCCGGTGTTGGTGCTGTATGGGCAGCTCCCTCAGGTCCGCCAAGTCGATTGGTCCTGCGTGAAGTTCACCATGTCCGGCGCGGCCCCGCTGCCCAAGGAAGTGGGCCTGCGGTTTCAGGAGCTGACGGGCGTGACCGTGCTCCAAGGCTATGGCATGACCGAATCTTCGCCCATCACCCACTGCAATCCGCCCGATCGGACGTTGATCAAGCCGGACACCGTGGGCCCTCCGGTATCCGATACCCAGCAAAAGGTGGTGGACCTGGAGAGCGGGGTGGAGTTGCCGCAAGGCGAGGTGGGCGAGCTGCTGCTGCGCGGCCCGCAGGTGATGAAGGGATACTGGAAGCGGCCGCAGGAGAACCAAGTCGTGCTTGCGGACGGCTGGCTGCACACCGGGGACGTGGCCAGGATCGATCCCGACGGTTACGTGACGATCGTGGACCGCTCCAAGAACATGATCAAGTACAAAGGGTTTGCCATCGGCCCGGCGGAGCTTGAGGACCTACTGTTCCAACACCCGGCGGTGGCCGACTGCGCCGTGATCGGCGTGGCGGACGCCGAGGGCGGCGAGGTCCCCAAGGCGTTTGTGGTCAAGAAGGCCAAGGTCAGCGAACGGGAGTTGATGGAGTTCGTAGCTGGGAAGGTGGCCAATTACAAGCAGATCCGCGCGCTGGAGTTCATCGAGCAAATCCCCAAAAACCCTTCCGGGAAAATCCTCAAACGCGTGCTCATCGACCAGGAGCGCGCCAAGGCATGAGCGACAGCGTACACCTGCTGGCGCTGCCCACGCCGTTCCAGATCGGGGCCGTCAACTGCTACGCGCTCGAAGGGGAGCCGCTCACCCTGATCGACGTAGGCCCCCACACCGACGAAGCCCTGCAGGCGCTGACGTCCCAACTGGAGCGCCTGGGCCATCGCTTGCGTGACGTGGAGCAACTGCTCATCACCCACCCGCATTTGGATCACTTCGGCCTGGCCGCGGCCGTGAAAGAAACGAGCGGCTGCGAGGTGGTGGCTCACCCGCAGGCCGGCGTGAAATTGGCCAACTTCAGAGGGTACTACTAGCGCGAGCAGGGCTACTTTACGGACATACTGGTCTCGATGGGCATGCCGCTGCAAAGCGCCCGGCTCATCACCCAGCTGCCCCAGAGTTTTTCCGTCTTGGCGCCCCATGTGCAAGCCGACCGCAGCTTGAGCGAGGGGGATGCAGTGCGCGCCGGGAATCTCACGCTGCAGGTGCTGGAAACCCCGGGTCACAGCATGGCCAGCCTGTGCTTCTACGTTGCAGACCAGGAAATCCTGTTTGCCGGGGATCACCTGATCGACGGCATCACGCCCAACCCGCTGCTCGAGATGCCCGAGGCCCCTGGCGAGGAGCGCCCCCGCACCCTGGCGCAATACTTGGATTCTCTCAACAAGGTGGCGAAACTCAAGCTTCAGGTCGTGTACTCCGGACACCGCAGCGTGATCCATGATCCGCAGCGCGTGATCGAGCTGACGCTCAAACACCACCACCACCGCAGCGCCAAGGTTTTTAAGCTGATCACGGAAAAACCTCTGACCCCGTATGAGTTGATGGGAAAGCTGTTCCCCAACCTGCCGGCCACCGAGCAATTCCTGGGGATGAGCGAGGCCATCGGTCACCTGGAATGGCTGCAAGATCAAGGCTCCGTTCGCGCGCTCGATCAGGGGGGCGTCGTGTATTTTGAGGTTGTCTGAACATCCTGAACAGCGATGCAATGGCAGTCGCGTGGGTGTCGGGATGGACTTCATGCCAAGCGTGCAGATACACACTGATGTTAGCGAACTCTATCGTCGCTCCTGATCACGCCACCGGCGTCAGACGATAGATGTGTGTGGCGAGCTGCGAAGCTCGGTTGATGTCACCCAACTTGAGCGCTTCCCTTACGTCGTCGAGCTTGTACGCGTCGTCCAGGGAGAGATATGGCGCCCAGCCGCCCTCAGTCTCCAGGAGG
>DATCIV010000099.1:0-2633 GCA_036507575.1 Candidatus Bipolaricaulota bacterium
CTGTAACACCTCGTCCACCAACGCGCGCGGGATGCGGCGCAACACCAATTCCGACTCGGCGTGATTGGAATAGCGGAAGTTCATCGTCGCATGGTCTCCTTGTCCGCCTTCATCCCCCTGCCTTCATCCTTTCATGGCCTCCACCAACTTGATTTCCTCCGGGGTCAGGCCGTACAGCGCATACACCAACTCGTCTATCTCCCGCTCCGTACGCGCTCACGTCCGCCTCGGCATCGCGTTGCTTCGCCGCGAGGATGCGGTCAACTAATGAAGAAATACCCAACCAAACAGTCGAAATAGCGAGTATCATCACTCAGCAGAACTCCAAAGCGTTCACGTAAGATCTTGCCAGGCTCGTTGGTTAGGAAAGACTGGTCAGATACCATTTTTACATCCTACTTTATTTGCATAGCATACTGTAGCTACGCTGCCATGGCTAGCCCTTTTGCCAGACGTACGGTGGCGTTGACCAGCTCCAAAACACGGTTTTTGACTTTCTCGGAGACGAGGACGTTGTCCTGGAAATCGTCCTCATCTGCGTACACGAAGCGCGGCACGATGTGGCAGCGGAAGTCCAACATCAAGCTGTTGACCAGCCCCAGCGGGGACATGTAGCCGTTGCGCCCTCCCGCGGCGCACAGGATGCCCACCACCTTGTCTTCCCAGGCGCTGCCCGTCAACTCGACCAGGTTCTTGGCCGAGGCGCTGAGGTCGAAGTTGTACACCGGCGCAGCCAGAATGATCGCGTCGGCTTGGGCGATCTGCTTCTTGATGGCTTTCACCTCGGGGTGCGAGTAGCTGGCGTCGCCGTCGCACATCGGAAGCAATACCGTGCGCAGGTCCAGCAGGCCGGCCTCAAGGCCTTGCGCTTGCAGCAAGCGCGACGCTTCGCCGGCCAGGATCGCCGACTTGCTGTCCGGGGTGAGGGAACAGCTGATCGTCAAAATGCGAGGTTTCTTCGATGTACCCGACATACTTCCTCCGTGAGAGATGTTTGGAATGATAGTGGCAAACGGAGGGCTTTGCACTTACAAAGGAGGGCATGAACCCGGCTATTTTGGATTGGCTGCTGACACAAAGGTGCACAACGCCTCACCCCACGCTCCCCACCTTGAGCGCATGGAAACGGCTGTTTGACGCACAGAGCGGCGCGTGGGCGGAGCCGGTGGACCGGGCCATCGTCGGCGGATTTCTGGCAGATCGCGTGGCGTACGCTTTTGCAGCCGGATATCAGTCCGCGCTGCAGCGTCTGGTTCCTACCCTGCCGCTTCGGGAATTCGCTGCGCTGTGCGTGACCGAGGCAGGCGGCGGACATCCGCGGGACATTCAAACCAAGCTGGAACCGTGCGCAGCAGGATGGACGCTCAACGGCTGCAAGCGGTTTGTCAGCTGCGCGCACGAGGCGCACACGTTGCTGATCGTCGCTTCAATGGGGCGCTCCTCAGAGGGCAAGAACCAATTGAAGTTGGTGTCGCTTCGCAACGATACGCCCGGCGTTTCCCTGGAGCCGATGGATCCTTTGTCCTTTGTCCCCGAGATCAGCCACGCTCAGGTGCGCCTGGAGGACGTGCGCGTGACGCAGTCCCGGTTGTTGCCGGGAGACGGGTACCTCGATTACGTAAAACCCTTTCGCACGATCGAGGACGTTCACGTGCTGGCGGCGGTCTTGGCTCATCTTTTTCGCGTCGCTTCCAGCTGGGCTTGGCCTGGAAATGTCAGGGCGCGGCTCGTCAGCTTGCTGACGGGTGTGAGGGCGCTGGCGACGTGCGAGCCGTCGGCGCCGGCGGTGCACGTTGCGCTGGCCGGGGCGCTGGAGCAGACGGGTGCGTTCTTGCATGAGGTGGAGCCCCACTGGCAGACGGTGGAACCCGCCGCCAGATCCGCCTGGCAGCGCGATCGGGCGTTGCTTGGCGTCGCTCAAGGCGTACGCGATCAACGCCTCAAGGCGGCATGGAGGCATTTTGGCCAGGAAGGTTGAAGTGGTGGACTATGACCTGGCGTGGCCCGGCATGTTCGAGCGCGAAGCGCCGCTGCTTCGCAAGGTATTTGCCGACCAACTGCTGGAGCTGCACCACATCGGCAGCACGGCGATCCCCGGCCTGCGCGCCAAGCCCACCATTGACGTCCTGCTGGTGGTCAGGGACATCAACGCAATAGACGGATTGAATGGTGCGATGCTCCAAAACGACTACCACCCCGAAGGCGAGTTCGGCCTCCCCGGCCGACGCTATTTCTGGAAGGGCATCCCGGACGTGCACACCTACCACGCCCATGCTTATCAAGCGGGGCATTCGGAGATCGTGCGGTTGTTGAACTTCAGGGATTTTTTGCGTGCGCACCGTGCCGAGGCGCTGGCCTACGAGGAGCTCAAGCAGCAATTGGCCGCGCGCTTCACCTACAACCCGGATGCCTATACCCACGCCAAGGACGCCTTGATCCGGCAGATGGACGAGAAGGCAAAGCGCTGGCGCGCTCAGGCGTAGAGCTTCTCCCACTGGTCCAAGTCTTTGAGCGCCTTTTCCACCTGTCCCCCGGCTTCCATGACCTCCTTGGCCAGCTGTGCGATCGTGGCTTCGTCCTTGTCGGCCATGGCCTTGTCGAAGCGCTCCATCACGCCTCGTTCCAACCGTAAC
>DATCIV010000100.1:0-3701 GCA_036507575.1 Candidatus Bipolaricaulota bacterium
TCTCCATCGTGTGGTCTTCCATCTTGTCCACCGTCTCCCGCCATACCTTGATGACGGCTTCCTTGCGCTCCGCATCGGTGGACAAGCCCTCGTCGAACTTCCCGTTGATGTCGAGCACGCGGCTGCGGGCGGCGGCCAGAATGGTGGGCTTTTGCTCGGGAATCAGGCAGTCCCTCACCGAGATGGTCAACCCCGATCGAGCCCCGTACTCAAGCCCCAGCTCCTTGAGATCTTCCAAGAGTTGAACCACTCGATCGTTGCCGTAGGTGTGGTAACAGGTCATGATCACGCTGCGCACCGCCCCCGAGTCAAACACGCGTTCGAAGTCGCGCAGGTCCGGGGGCAGGATGCGGTTGAACAACACGCGGCCAAGCGTGGTCTTCAACAGATTGTCCCCAAAGCGGATCTGGATGAGCGACTGCAAGGTGATGTAACCCTCTTCGTAGGCGCGCTGCGCTTCGATTTCGTCGGCGAAGGCGAGCAAGCGCTTGCTGGAGCCCTTACCCTGCTGCGGCGGCGCGGTCAGGTAATAGACCACGAAGATGAAGTCCTGCGTGGGCATCGACAGGGGTTCGCCGCTGGCCGGCGACAGGATGTTCTTGGCCGACAGCATCAGCTCTCGCGCCTCGCGGATGGCGGCCGGGTACAGGGGAACGTGAACCGACATCGTATCGCCGTCGAAGTCCGCATTGTACGGCGTACAGACGAAGGGGTGGATTTGAATGGCCTCCCCGTCCACGAGGATCGGCTCGAAGGCCTGGATGCCCAGCCGGTGCAGCGTGGGCGCGCGGTTCAACAGGACCGGATGATCCTTGATGACCCGGTCCAGCACGTCCCAAACCTCGGGCATCTCTCCGGACAACGCCTTGTTCTTCAGCTCGTCATAATTGGTGATGGGCACCTGTTTCTCAAGCAGTTGGAGCTGTTGGTGGATGAAGGGCCTAAACAGCTCCAGGGCCATTTTCTTGGGCAGGCCACATTGGTGCAGCTTGAGTTTGGGGTTGACCACGATCACGGCTCGGCCCGAGTAATCCACGCGCTTGCCGAGCAAGTTTCGCCGCAGCCGCCCCTGCTTGCCGGAGATGCGCTCGCTCAGCGATTTCAACGGACGGTTGTCGCGGCCGAGGATGGGGTTTTCCTTTTTCTCGTTGTAGATCAGCGCATCCACCGCCTCTTGCAGCATGCGCCGCTCGTTGCGCAGGATCACCTCGGGAGCCCCCATCTCCTTGAGTTTCTTCAGGCGGTTGTTGCGGTTGATGATGCGCCGATACAGGTCGTTGAGGTCCGTGGTGGCGAACTTGCCGCCCTCCAGCTGCACAATCGGGCGCAGGTTGGGCGGCATGACGGGGATCACTTCCAGCACCATGTCCTGAGGCCGGTTTCCGGAATTGCGCAGGTGCTCGACGATCTCCAGGCGTTTGAGCAGACGCTTGCGCTTGCCCTCGCTGGGCTCGGCGTTGATCTCGAACTTGAGCTGCTTGGACAAGCGGTTCAGATCGTAATTAGCCAACACGCCCTGGATGCCCAGCGCCCCGGTGTGCGCTTCGAATTGGCCTCGATAGACCCGCTCGTATGCGTAACGCTCATCTTCCAACAGCAGGTCGCCCACCTGCTTGGGAAAGTCCGCGCCGCGCACGACAGTGACCAGGTAGAGCAGGTTGTCCACCGTATCCACCGCCTTGGCGCCCTTGATCTGCGGGTGGAATTGGCGCAGCGCGTTGAACTTGAACTCGCTGATCAGCTCTTCTGATCGGCCAAAGGGCGACTCTGCCAGCACCGCGCCCGCCTTGACGACTTCGCCCGAGCGCACCAGCACGTCGGCCTGCGGCGACAAGGGGTATTCCTTGTCGTCCACGCGCACCATGGCGATTTCTTCGCCGTTCTCAAGCCGCATGGGCACGACGGCCACCTTGCCCGCCACCCCGGCCACCACGGCTGGGCTGGATTCGATCAAAAACGCAGGCTCAGCTTTGAATTTCTTCTTCAGCTGCAGGATGCCCAATTGGGTCTTGGACAGGATTTCGCCCAGCATCGTATCGTCGTCGGCGGACTCGGTGACGATGAACAATTCTTCCTGTCGGCTCTCCGTTTCATAGTACGCGATGCGTTTGAGCGTAACCCGCTTGACGCCCAGCAGCGTGCTCAAGGGGCTGGAAACGCCCTTCAGATACCAGAAATGCACCACGGGGCTGGCCAAATTGATGTGCCCCATGTTGACGCGGCGCACCGACTTGTCGGTGACGAATACGCCGCACTTCTCGCACTTGATGCCCTCGTACTTGCGCCCCCGGTATTTGCCGCAGCCGCATTCAAAGTCGTTCTCGGGCCCGAAGATCTCTTCTGCAAACAGACCGCCCCTCTCCGGCCGGTGCGTGCGATAGTTGATCGTTTCCGACTCGGTCACTTCACCTTTGGACCACTTGCGCATTTCGTCGGGAGAGGCAAGGCCTATCCTCAGTCTGCTGATGTCATCGCCGCTGACGAACATGAATCACCTCGTTAGTATGGAAGACCCTCATCATGGATGTGTGCGGTTTCTCGAAGATACGGCGTAGTGTCCCTCTTAAGATGACGATGTAGCTTGTGCGGATTTTGCGGCGGACCCGTTCTTGTCGTCTTTATTGCCTTGGGGGGTAGCCTCCTGTTCTTTCGCTTTGCCTTTCACGCCATCGGCCGCCGCTTTCCCGGCGTCGGTGACATAGAACCCTTTACCCTTGAACTGGAGGCTGGGCACGCTCAACAGGCGTTCAACCTTGGCGGAATGACATCGCTCGCATGTGGGGGGAGAAGGATCGTTCAGCAACTGCAAGGCATGGAAGATCTCATCGCATCGGGTGCAGCGATAACGGTATATCGGCATGAGCCTCCCTTTGGTATTCAGTCCTGACGCAACCGGCTGGTCGAGAAAAACAGGAACACCCCCCCTGAGGGACGCGCAGTCCCTTCCACTCAAACAACCGTAAACCCTGAAGTATACCGGTGCAGCTTCAACTTTCAAGTTGGGTTTTCAGTCAACCTCGCTTTCCACTATAATGTGCGGGTCCCACACGCTGGGTTGAGAGGGAGGAACACTCATGGTGCGTTTGGCATCCATCCTGGTATCGTATGCACTGCTTCAGGTATCGGTGGCTTTGGCGCAAGATGCCCAGGAAGTTCCCGAAGCGCCCTTGTTGCACTTCGGCGCGGGCATGCACTTCACGGTCTCCCAGAACTTCGAGTTTCCTACGGGCGCCAGCGTGCGCCTGTGGCTGCTGGATCAATTCGGACTTGAAGTGGACGTGTTCACGCGCGAAGGCAACCCTACGCTCACGTTGCGCGCCTTCTACAAACCCTTCGACGCAGGCATTGTCTCCCTGTATGCGGGGGGGGGCGTCGCCTTCTTCTCCAATGGGTTGGTCTTCGATTCCACCCTGCAAGCCACCACGGGCATCGACATCGACATTGGGGCCAACCTGGCCTTCAGCGCCGAGATCGGCGGCATCCTTGGGACCTCCGCCGCCATTCCGATCACCGCGGGCATCGGCCTCTATTATTACTTTTAGGATGGCAACCAGGCCTTGCTCCGCAGTTGAGGCAAAGCCTTCGGCACAGCCACCGCACGGCGATGAAGTGCGCCGTGAGCGCCTCATCGCCGTTTGAAGGCGCGCTCGAGCACGGCAAGGTCGTATTGCAGGATGATGGGCCGACCATGCGGACAATGA
>DATCIV010000101.1:0-9193 GCA_036507575.1 Candidatus Bipolaricaulota bacterium
TGCGCACGCCGCCCCAGCCTTCCAGGTAGATGCCAGGCTCCACGGTGACCACGGCGTGTTCGGGCAGGACGCTGTCTCGCAGAAAGGTCATTCTGGGCTCCTCGTGGATTTCCAGCCCAACGCCGTGCCCCGTGCCGTGCCCAAAGTGATCGCCGTACCCTGCGTCCTGAATGATCTTGCGCCCTGCGCCATCCGCCGCCTTACCGCTTGCTCCGGCGCGAATGGCCTTTAGCGACGCTTGCTGAGCCTGGAGAACGGTTTGATAAATCTCCTTGTGCTTCGGGGTCGGTTGCCCCAGAAAAACCGTGCGGGTCATGTCCGCACGGTATCCGCCCCACTGTGCGCCGAAGTCGAAGAGGACGAATTCACCGGTTTGCAGGGACCTTGATCCGGTGGCGTGATGGGGCAAGGCGGAGTGGGGCCCCGAGGCCACCATGATCGGGAATGCCAAATCGTAGCCTTCATTCCTGCGAATGAACAGTTCCATTTCCCAGGCCACTTTGGCTTCGGTCAATCCCGGCTTGAGGCAACTCCTGATGTAACCAAAGGCCTCATCCGTCATCTGCTGTGCTTTGCGGATGCAGTCTATTTCCGCAGGTTCTTTGCACTGGCGAAGCGTCGCCACGCAGTCGGACGCCGCCGTCAGTTCCACGCCGGGCAACAGCTGTCCCAGTTCACGATACAGCTCCAGATTGATGCGTTGTGCATTGAGGGCCACCTGCTTGAGTTTGAGCGTCTGCACCAGCTGGGCGACTTCCTGCACCCGCTTGATCGGTCGAACCTCGACGCCTTTGAGCTGGCCCTTGGCGCGCGCCAGGTAACGCGAATCGGTGCAGAAGACCGTCTCACCTGCCGTTACGATCAGTGCACCGAACGAACCTTCAAAACCGGTCAAATAGCGCAGGTTCGCCCCATCCGAGTGCTCTACGCCGATCACGGCATAGCCTTTCCAGTCATGGATTCGCAGTTGCTGTCTTAACGCATCCAACCTCTTGACATAGTTCATGCCAAACCTCCGTAAGATCGATTGTCGGCTCACCACGTGGGCGTGGCAGCCGCTTGCGCAGCGCTTTTCAGCTTACACTCCCGGCAAATGCCTTGCAGCACCAGGCTGCGTGCACGGACGGAAAAGCCCAACTGTTGGGCAATCTCGGTGAGCTGGGCATCGACCGCTTCGCTTGAAAAGGGGATCCACTTGCCGCACGCGTCGCAGCGCAAGTACTCGTGCCACTGCCTCTGGAAGACGCATTCATAGCGCGTCACTTCACCCGCCATGCGCCGGATGAGGCCCGCCTCATCGAGCAGTTCCAGCGTGCGGTAGATCGTGGATAGGCCCACCTGCCGGGTTCCCAGCAGGACCCAAATCTGCGCTGCGTCAAAAGGCTCGCTCTGTGCGCACACGGCGGCCGTGATCTGTTGACGAGAAACGGTGTTGTACAGCCCCTTTCTGCGCAGGAAGAGCTCGAATAACTGAAGAGCATCGGGGTTTTGCATACGCGACCACGATTTTATCCAAATCAGGAAAGGCTTTTCAACCTGCGATAAATCGTGTATACTGAAAAGAAGCCACTGCAGGAACGATCATCGACAAGGAGGAAGATCCAGTGCCAGAAACCATGGACTTGCTCATCTTGGACTCCAGACGCAAGCGCCAGCTCAAGCGGCCGATCCTGTACATCGAAGACCGGCCCGAGCCCTCCTGCTGCCCGTACTGCCAGCGTGAATTCACCTGGGTCATCGGCTCGCAGAAGCAGTGTCTTTGCGGCTATATCGAAGGGTGTGAAGACTGACCCTTCGCCAGCGCGCCACGCGTCGTGACGACGAGCAGCACGAGAAAGACCATCCCAACGAACCAATCGCCGTAAATCACATAGGGCGTATTGCGCTCCATCAACGGCACGGACGCACGTACCGTCAACGCTTGATGCGGAGCAGCCTGCAGGAGCACGGTCCCATCCGGCAGAGCCACACCGGTCAACCCCGTGTTGGCGACCTGCACAAACGCCCGCCCCGTCTCGACCGCGCGCAGGATGCCCATGGCAAAGTGCTGCGCCAATTCGATGCTCTCTTTAAACCACGCATCATTGGTGATCGTCACCAGCACCTGCGCCCCTTGTCTGGCGAAGGATCGCGTGATACCGGGAAACGTGCTCTCAAAACAGATGGGGGTGCCCAACACCGCTTTTTCAAGACTCACCGGGGTGAAACCCGCGCCCGGCGTGAGCGCACCCAGCGACAGCGGGCCAATCCAGCGCTGCAGACCCAGCTCGTTGAGCCAATCAATGAACGGGAACGATTCCGTGCTGAAGGGAACGAGCCGTACTTTGTCGTACGTTCCGAGCACCTCGCCTTGAGGTGAAACCAGGGCTGCAGAGTTAAACAAATCCTGCTCTTGGCGGGTGAAAGTTCCCAATAGCATGGCGGCTTGGAGATTCGTTGCGTATGCGAGCAGTTTCTCGCGAATATCGCCATCATCCAACACCAATGTGGGCAGGATCGACTCCGGCAGGATGAGCAGATCCACTGGTCCCAATATCGAGGCCAGGAGGCTTTCATAACGGGCAAAGAGCGTGTCTAGATTGGAAGGATCGCCCTTCTCGCGTTGCGGAATATTAGGCTGCACCAACGCGATTTCCAGGTGCTGCGCCTGGCGCATGCGAAATTGGACTTCGGTGCGGCTCCAGCTTCCCATCACAAAGACCGCCAGCACCGTTAGTCCAGCAGCAAGCGCGAAGCGCGCCTTCTTTCGCTTCCAACTGAGATACAGTCCCACGTTCGCCAGCATCGCCACGCACGACAATCCGAGCACTCCCGTCCAGGAAGCAAGCTGCGCGAGGTCCACATAGGGGTGAAGATCGTAACCCACCACCCCCCAAGAGAACCCAAACGGGCCGCTGCTGCGTGCGAACTCCAGTACCACCCACAGCGACGGCGCTCCCAGCAATGGCAAGATGGAAGGCTTCTTCAGGAGCCATCCGCAGCACCATGCCCAACCCGCCCACAGCAATGCCAGCATAGCGCTGAGAAAAACGTATCCGATCAAGATGAACCCCGATGCCCAGTCCCAGAGCGCAAGCAGCCATGGAAGGATCAGCAGGTAGCAGACAAAGCCGGACCACCATCCCCAGATGCACCTTTCTTTGGGCGACAGCGGCTCAAGGCACCGCAGCAACGGGAGAAAGGCAATCCAAATCAAGGCTTGAAGGCCATACCCAGGATCAGCGAGCGCCACCAGCAAGCCCGTCGCGGTGCTCAGCAACAGCGGTTGCAGCAACCGCTTCATTTCGCCGCCGTGCGCTGAGCGTGGTGCTGCCGCAGTTGTCCGCACGCTGCGTTGATGTCGAGTCCTTTGCGGGCGCGAATGGAGTTGGGAATGCCGTGCTCGTCAAGCACGTGGCAAAATGCTGCAATCCGCTGAGGATCGGATGGAGCGCCCGGAAAACCCGGAGTGGGATTCAGCGGGATCAGGTTGACGTGGCACAGCATGCCCTTGAGCCGTTGGGCCAATTGCGCGGCTTGTTCCGGGCTGTCGTTGACGTCGTTGATCATCGCCCATTCAAAAGAGACTCGACGATGGGTTTTTTGCGTGTACGTGCGACACGCATCCAGAAGCTGGGCGATGGAAAAGCGCCGATTGACGGGCATGGATTTGCCTCGCAACTCATCGGTTGCAGCATGCAACGAGATGGCCAGATTCACCTGGCTTCCCTCCTCGGCAAAACGCAGGATCTGCGGCACCAATCCCACCGTGCTGATGGTGATTCTACGGTTTCCCAAACCGATTCCTTTAGAGTCCGTCATCGTGCGCACCGCCTTCATCACCTGGTCGTAATTGGCAAACGGCTCGCCCATGCCCATGAAGACGACGTTGCCCACGTGATCGCCTTGCTCGCGCAGCGCGCGCGCGAAGAACAGGACCTGCTCGACTATTTCGCCGCTGCTCAAGTTTCTCTGGAACCCCCCCTGGCCCGTGGCGCAAAACGTGCATCCCATGGCGCACCCGGCCTGGCTCGAGATGCAGAGCGTGTTTCGCTTTTGCCGCCCAAGCGCCCTGAGGTAAGTCATCTTCACCGCCTCGACCTGCGCGCCGTCGGGCAGTTCAAAGAGCACTTTGCGGGTGAGTCCATCTTTGGAATGAAGATCCATCACCGGATGCAGCCGACCGAGTGCAAATTCCTGGGACAGGCTCTGGCGCATCGCCTTAGGCAGATTGCTCATCTCATCCAGCGTGCGCGCCTGCTTCTGGTAAAGCCATTCCCAAACTTGCAGCGCGCGATACCGCGGATGCCCGGCCGTCGCCAAGCGCTGCTCCAATTCGGGCAAGCTCAAATCGTATAAGGATGTCGTGCTGTTCATGTCTATGCCATTAGGAGGTGAGCCAGCTGAGCAGCAAGAGCAGGCCGACGAACCCCGCGATCGCGCCAACGCCGATGAGCAAGAACCGCAGCGCAAACCTGCGCAGGGACACGATCTGGTCGCTGGTCAGCTTCACCCTTTCCGGATGCTGTCTTGCGAGTTTGTTGGCCTGCTTGTACAGCTTGATGGAGTCCGCCAGCTTGCCCTGACGCTTGCAGACCACGGATAGGTTGTGATGCGCGTTGATATGGTGAGGGTCGTGGTCAATGGCGCGCCGATACGCGTATTCCGCGCGGTCGTATTCCTTCTGGTCGTGGTAAATATTGCCCAAGCGAAAGTACACCTGCGCGGGGTGCACGTTGTACTTGAGCGCTTCGATCAGGACGTTGCGCGCTTCCAGCAGGCGCCGCTCTTTTCTCAAGTGCTCGGCGCGCTGGAAGGCGTCTTCTACGATTTGCTGGTTTTCCGCCGCTTCCTGGACCATGGCGATCATTGTAGGTGGCGCGACGGCAGTTTCAACCGACTGTAGAAAGCCGAAAAGCCTGATGGTAAAAGGGTTGCAGCGCTGTGGCGCATTCGGTAAATCGGTCTAATGTCCGCTAATTAATAGTTAGCGGACATCGGAAACCTGTTGAGAGCGCTAAATGCATATTAATGCATGAAACAAATATAGCCCTTTAATGCGACCGTAAATGGGTTTTTTGGGATGAAGCGACTTGGAATACGTCTATGTCGTTATCGGCTGATTTAATGACTACTCACCCTGTGAGAACTTGAAATGAGCATGGGTCGCTACCGGGGCGTGATGATTTGTGGGGCAGCGTTGGGAATCTGTGTCTCGTCTTCCTTCGCAGGCACCTTGAAATGCGCTTCCACGTGGCCCATGAAACTGGACACGCTCCCTCGCTCATCGGCGCGCACTTTAGCAAAAAGCGCCAGCACATCCTCCACCACACGCTGGGCTTTTTCCGCATCGAGGCGCGGCTGTTGCTTCTGAAATTCCTGAGTCGCCTGAAGCAGCTGTTTTGCCAGAGAGCTGGCCATGGCTTCAAACACCTGAATAGGACTCAGCTGTCGCACCAAAACCCTGAGCGCTTCGCGCACTTGCTCATCGGTGGTTACGGGGTGAGCGCGCACGTGCCGGTAGAGCGCAAACTCAAAATCCATCAAGAAATCCAATGCAAGTTGATCTCGCTGCTGGTAGTAGGGCGCTACTTTTCCGATCCACGCCAGGTGAAAATCGTCTGCCACCCTCGCATGCTGGTAGCGCCCATGCGCGTCGAGGTACCTGCAATCCGCGGGGCAGCGGATTTCGCGTAGTCTGTATTCACCGCAATCCTTGGCGCTGATCCAGCCGTTAAGCGCCGGACACTGACGGCGGCCCTTCTTGCCGTTCGCGTGGACTTGGATGGACGCGTTCATGGTTGCGCAGCTCCGTGCGCGAATCTAGAAATACCCCAACTCCATTTTGGCATCCTCGCTCATCTGCTCCGCCGACCATGGAGGATCCCAGACCCATTCCAGCTCAACTGCGACATCCTGCCCGAACTTCTCTTTCAGCGTGTTCTCGACCTCGGATTTGATGACGTCATACAGCGGACAGCCGGCAGTGGTGAGCGTCATCTCCAGCTGGATCTTCTTGGGATTGGGAACGGACACGTCGTACAACAAGCCCAGGTCCACCACGTTGATGCCGATCTCCGGATCGTACACGTTTTCTCGAATGGCTTGCCGCACCGCATCAGGCGTTGCTTGCATGATTTCTCTCCTTACACGTGCTTGATGATTTCTTCAGCTATTCTCATGAACTCACGGCTGACCGGGTGATCCGGTTGCGCGGATACGATGGGCACGCCTTCATCGCTGGTCTTGCTCAGCAAGGGGTCCAGCGGCAAGCGTCCCAACACCGGAATGCCCTGCGCCTGGCTCTCCTTGTCGACATTGCCGGAGCCGAACATCTCGATGATGTGATCGCAGTGCGGGCAGCGCAGATACGCCATGTTCTCCACTATTCCCCACACCGGCACCTCAAGTTTGCGAAACGCCGCGATGCCGCGACGCACGTCGGCAAGCGCCACATCCTGAGGCGTGGTGACGGCGATGGAGCCGTCCAGCCGCACGTCCTGCGCAAGCCCCAGCGGCGCATCGCCCGTGCCGGGCGGCATGTCCAAAATGAGGAAGTCGAGCGGGCCCCAGTCTGTCGTCTGCAGCAGTTCGTTGATGCCCTTGGTGATCATCGGGCCGCGCCAGATCAGGGGTTCCGTCTCTTCCACCAGAAACCCGACGGACATGGTCTTGACCCCGTGGCGCTCCAGGGGCAACATCTTGTTTTCTTCCATGCGGGGCCGATCCATGAGGCCCATGATCTTAGGGATGCTTGGCCCGTGCAAGTCCGCATCGAAGAGCCCGACTTGCTCGCCCAGCGAAGCCAATGCCACGGACAAATTGGCGCTGACCGTGCTTTTTCCCACGCCGCCCTTGCCGCTGAACACGGCGAGAATGCAGCCTACCTGCGGCAACTGCACCGTCCGGCGTTTGGCCGATGGCGCTTGCTTGCGCGCCTGAGCCGCATCGGACGCGACGAACTCGGTCTGCACCGAACGCACGCCGGGCAAGGCAGAAACGGCCTGAGTGGCCCAGTCGCGCACGTTGGACTTGGAGGCATACGCGGCGATATTGAAGTTCAGCAGCAGTTTCACATCGCCTTCCTTGACGATCACGTCGCGCACGACGCCCAGATCTATCAGGGATTTTGCGACCTTGGGGACCACCACGCCCGCAAGCGCAGCCGAGATCTGTTCGCTGGTCAAGCCGCTCATACGCGCGCATCCGCCGTCAGTATGTCTTCGAGGGTGAGCGTTGACAGGCTCTCTTCGAATCGCGTGTTAATCAGGGTCCATGCATTGCTCGTGGGGCAACCCAGCTCGATCTTGCACTTGAGATTGGGGTCCAGACACATCACCAGCGCAATCGGGCCCTCCAACGCGTGCACGACCTCCTTGAGCGATATCTGTTGAGGGAGGCGGGCCAAGCGATAGCCTCCACTGCGCCCGTGGGTGGCTTCCACCAGTCCGGCTTGGCGCAGCTCCTGCATGATTTTTTCCAGAAATGAATCGGGGATGCCGTGCCGTTGCGCGATGTGGGCAATGGGCGTGGCTTCTTCAGGCCGACGCGCCAACTCACTGATGGCGCGCAGTCCGTAGTCGGTTTTTCGCGTGATTTGCATGGCCCCCCTTAATTTCAGACCAATATACTCGCCTTTTCAGGAATTGTAAGAGACTGCACCGCCATTGTCAATTCAGGTTTGGTCTCCTGCTTGCGCAGCACGTGCGGCTTTTCTACAATTGCGCCACCTCTGGAGGGATGGCTGAGCGGTCGAAAGCGGCAGTCTTGAAAACTGTTGTAGCGCAAGCTACCGGGGGTTCGAATCCCTCTCCCTCCGCCACGTCACGCCATTGGGAACCCTTCCTGGCTTTGTTCGTATAATGGATCAAGTACAACTCATCTTTTCAGGAGGCTTGCATGAATAAGAAGCTGTTTTGGATCGGCGGAGCAACCCTGGCAGTGGCTGCGCTCGCGGTGCTGTTCGTCGCCAGCGGCATGACCACATGGGCCCAGGACGACGAAGCCAGGGTGCAGCGCACCTTGAATGTGTTCGGGCAAGGCGTCGTCAAGGCCGTCCCGGACGCCCTCCAGGCGACCGTCGGCGTGGAGAGCGAAAGTCTGAATTTGAGCGACGCGCTGGCCGAGAACAACACGCGCATGGCCAACGTCTTGGCGCTGCTGAAATCGCTTGGCGTTGAGGATCGCGACGTGCAGACCGTGCAGTTTTACATCAGCGAGCGGCGCGACAACGACGGCCGCATCACGGGCTTTTTCGTGATCAACAACGTGCAGGTGACGCTGCGCGACCTGAACGCGGCAGGCGGCATCCTGGATCAGCTGGTGCAGGCGGGCGCGAACAGCGTTTCCGGCATTCAGCTCACGATTTCAGACGCTTCAGAGCTGGTGGTCCAAGCCAGGGCGCTTGCGGTGCAAAACGCGAAAGACAAGGCCAAGGAGTTGGCCACGGCGGCGGGCATGTTCTTGGGTAACCCCATCACCATCTCGGAGTCGGGCGGCTATGAGTCATTTGCCGTTGCGCGCGCGGCGGCTGCGGAGTTCGACAAGGCCGTGCCCATCGCAGCCGGCGAGCTGTCGGTGACCATCGGCGTCAGCATCGTCTACGAGATGTTCTAATCCTCTTTCACCATGCCGATTTGGAGAGGGGGTGCAGCCCAAGGCTGTGCCCCTTTCTCTCCATGACTGTCATTCCTGCGAAAGCAGGAATCCAGGAAGAATCAGACCCAAACTGGATTCCGAATCGCGCTGGCGCGTCCGGAATGGCGAACACAAATCCTACTTGACAAATCGTACGTTCTGTCGTACGCTTCATTCATGTCTACTTATTCTGCAACCGACGCCCGGGCAAACCTCTATCGCTTGATTGACGACGCGGCGGCTTCCCATCAACCCATTCGCATCACCGGGCGGCGGCACAATGCCGTGCTCCTCTCGGAAGAAGACTGGGCCGCGATCCAAGAGACACTTCACTTGCTGTCCATCCCCGGCATGCGGGAGTCCATCAAGAAGGGGATGGAAACGCCAATAGAGGAGTGTGCAAAGGATCTTGAGTGGTGAGATGGCGGCTCGCCTACACCAGGCAAGCGCGTAAGGATGCAAAGAAACTGGCGGAAAGCGGACTGAAGGACAAAGCCCAAGCCTTGCTGAAAATCCTTGAAACCAATCCATTCCAGACGCCGCCGGCATACGAAAAGCTGGTGGGCGACCTTGCGGG
>DATCIV010000102.1:0-2727 GCA_036507575.1 Candidatus Bipolaricaulota bacterium
TAGCTCCCCATCCACCGGTTTCATCTACCTGGATCATGCGGCCACCACGCCGATGGCTGGTGAAGTGCTCTCCGCGATGGCGCCGTCTCTGTCGCGCGACTTTGGCAACCCCAACAGCTTGCATCAAGCAGGGCGCGCGGCGCGACGCGCAGTGGAAAACGCGCGGACGCAGGTGGCTCGGCTGCTGAAGGCTCAACCTCACCAGATCGTCTTTACCCCCAGCGGAACGGCCGCCGACAACTTGGCCCTCAAGGGCGCTGCGTGGGCGCGCCGCGATCAAGGCAGACACCTCATCACCACGCGCATTGAGCACCACGCGGTGCTGGACGCCTGCCGATGGCTCGAACGACAGGGCTTTGAGGTGACCTATCTGCCCGTGGATGGGTATGGGCTCATCGAACCCGGGGCGGTTGAGGCGGCGCTGCGCCCGGAGACGATCGTGGTGTCGATCATGGCCGCCAACAACGAGGTGGGCACGCTTCTGCCCATCGCCCAGATCGGGGAGCTATTGAAAAACCACCCCGCCTGGTTTCACACCGATGCCGTGCAGGTTGCAGGCCACCTGCCGCTGGACGTGGACGCGTGGGCGGTGGATTTGCTGTCCATGTCCGCGCACAAGTTCTACGGCCCCAAAGGCGTGGGAGCCCTGTACGTGCGGGATGAGGTGGAACTGGAGCCGCTGATGCACGGCGGCGGCCAGGAGCGCGGAACGCAGAGCGGCACGGAGGACGTCGCCGGCATCGTCGGCATGGGAGCAGCCGCTGCGCTTGCAGAGCAAACGCTTGCCGAGCGACAAACCCACATGACAGACTTGCGCGATCACCTGATCCAAGGCGTCCTGAAGTCTGTGTCAGCCGTCAGGCTCACGGGCCATCCCACGTTACGGTTGCCCGGTCTGGCCAGCTTCTGCTTCGAGGGTATTTCTGGAGAATCGTTGCTGCTCACACTCGACATGCACGGCGTGTGCGTTTCCACGGGTTCCGCGTGCACGTCGGGCCGGCTGGATCCATCGCACGTGCTGCTGGCCATGGGAATCCCCACCGCACTGGCCAATGGGTCCGTCCGCATGTCCCTGGGCCGGGACACCACACCCGACGAGATCGATCGCGTGCTGGAACTGCTGCCCGCTGCCGTGGCCCAAGTGCGCGCGCTGGGGCGCTAGTACTCGCAACCATGGTCTTGTGGGGCCGGCCTCGCCTGCGCAGCTGGCCGCCCGCAGAGCGGGCCCTACGATTGACCGTTGCCCGATCAGAATCAGACATTCGTCATTGCAGATCGCGCGGCCTTTTCCTACAATAACGCAAAATTGCAATGGGATGTAGGAGGAGTTTTGGCCATGAAAGTGTTGCTCGCACAACCGGTGGAGAAACTGGGGGAGATCGGCGAGGTGGTGGACGTGGCCTCCGGCTACGCCCGCAACTACCTGTTCCCCAAGAAGCTGGCGTTGGAACCGACGCCGCACAACATCAGGCAGTTGGAGAAGGCAAAGGTCGCTCGCCAGGGTGAACTGCGCCAGCGCGAGGATCAGGCGGAAGCGATCAAGCGGCAGCTTGAGGGCATGACGTTCACCTTCCAGCGCACTGCGCAAGCGGAAGGCAAGCTCTACGGCTCGGTCAGGCCCGAGGACATCGCAAGCGCCATCCAGGAGCAGACCGGCCACCGCATCGAGCGTGACCGCATCCGGCTGGAGGCGGCCATTGACACGCTGGGCAAGTTCAGCGTGACCATCAACCTCTACAAGGACATCAGCAGCAAGATCAAAGTCCTGGTGGAGGACGCCGCCCAGGAGGACGTCAAGAAGTAAGGAACTATTGCAGCGATGAAGCAAGTGGTCGTTGGCTGCCTGCTGTACAGCATGCTCATCTGGTCGCCCGGCCAGGAGTCCCCATCCTACAGCCGGGCGTTTCCCGTTGTATGGGAAGCGGACGGCCCTGACCTGTGGATCCCTTTCTCGCTCTTGCACCAGTTGGGTGTAGGCAGCGTGATGCAGTTCCCTGCGAGCGCCTGGAAGGCATCGGTGCAAGGCGCGGCTCTACCGCTGAAATCGCTCGAAGCGCAGCTGGGGTTGCGCACGTTGCGCGCAGGCGCTGGAATTTTCGTCTGGCCTGCCGCTGCCGATGTGGCAGAACCGCCCGGATTGCCGTGGTGGGCCGAGGCCCTTGAGTATCGGCAAGTGCGCGCCGGCACCGCAGCCGGGTTGACCACGGTGCGCGCGCTCTACGTCCCCGACTTCCAAGCGAAGTTTCGTTTGACGACACTCCTACCCGAAGCGGGCATGGGATCACTGACGCCCTTGGTGCAGATGGCCAAGGCGCACGGGGCAGTGGCCGCGATCAACGCCAATTTCTACGACCCCGACACGGGTCTGCCCATCGGGTTGCTGCTGACCGAGGGCCTGTTGCAGCGCGAAGATTACGCCAGCCGCGGCGCGCTGGGGGTGGACGTCTTCGGCGGCCTTCACTTCTTTAACGCTTCTGCCGAGCTGCAAATCCGCGCCGGGCAGGAAACCTTGGTGGCCGATGCGGTGAACCGCCCTCCGAAATCGGACGAACTCGTCCTGCTCACCTCGGCGTACGCGACCACGCTACGCCTGGACCGGTTGGCCACGATCGTGCGCCTGGAGCCGGACCGCATCGGCGCGATCTTCCATGCGGCCGCGCTGATTCCCGACCGGCGCAGCGCTTTCCTGGTTGCCGCCGGCGCCAAGCGGCAGTTGATCGAGGGGTG
>DATCIV010000103.1:0-2727 GCA_036507575.1 Candidatus Bipolaricaulota bacterium
GAGGAAAAGCGTCGCTTTGTGGTGGGCGGTACAGGGCTCGAACCTGTGACCTCCAGGTTGTGATCCTGGCGCTCTCCCAGCTGAGCTAACCACCCTTGGCCGTTCAAAGCTTACTCCATGGATTTGGACGTTTCAAGCCGGATCAGCTTGCAACCGAAGTGCGGCACTATACTCTGGGCGCGGCGTCGGGTGATGCTTCGCTTTGGGATCCTGCGCGCACGCGGAAAAGGAGAGAGCATGTTCTTATGGGGACAGGGCAAACGCATCGAAGGATTGGTCCAGCGGCATCTGTCGCTGGTGGTGAGCACCTTGAAGGCGTTTGAGGAGGCGCTGACGGCCTACCTGAATCAGGCTCCGGAAGCCCAGGCGCTGGCGCGCAAGGTTCACGAGCACGAAAGCCGCGCCGATGACGTGAGGCGCGAGGTGATTCAAGAGCTGCTGCAGGGCGCGCTGATGGGAACCTACCGCGCCGACGTCCTGCGGCTGGTCGAGCGGCTGGATCGCCTGGCCAACACCGCCGATACCCTGGCGCGCACCATCCTGCTCCAATCCATCCGCATCCCGGCCCCCCTCAAGCCCCAGCTGCTTGCAATCGCCGACAAGACCATGCTGCTGCTGCAACAGCTGGAGTCAGCCATTCGCATGATGTTTGAGAAAATGGCCGAGGTCATGCAACACACCCATCGCGTGGAGAAACTCGAAGGCGAGATCGATCGCATCGAGCAGGAAGCCATTCGCCAGCTCTTTGCCATGGATCTGGACCTGGCGCAGAAGCTGTGGGTGCGCGATTTCATCACGCAGCTGGCCCAGGTGTCCGACCTGGGCGAGGACCTTTCCGATCTAATCGAGATCATCGTGGCCAGGCGCCACGCCTGAGGCATCGCGCATGGATATTCGCTTGTTGGCAGGGGCATTGCTGGGGTGGACGTTGGGCGCCAACGATTCGGTCAACGCCTTCGGCTTGGCCATCACCACCCAGATGGTGCGGGTGTACACGGCGCTCGGCCTGACGGCCGTCTTTGTCACCGCAGGCGCCGTGTTGCAGGGGCTCGATGGCATCCACACCTACAGCGCGTTGGGCCAGCAGACTGCTCACACCGCCTTCATCATCGCCCTGGTCCCTGGATTGATTATCTTGTTGACCACCACCCTGGGGCTGCCCGTGTCCACCACCCAGGCGGTGGTGGGCGCCATGACGGGGTTGAGCTTGTTGCAAGGCTCAACCCACTGGCCCGTGCTGCTGAAACTGGGCGCCGCATGGATGCTGGCGCCGCTGGGGGCGCTTGCGTTCTCTTTCTTGCTCTACCTGACCCTCGGCCTTGCCTTTGCGCGCTGGGTCAGCGGCTTGTCCGCGTACGAAACGTACTTGAAGTTGGGATTCGTGATCGTCGGCTGCTACAGCGCCTACGCGCTGGGCGCCAACAACGTGGCCAACGTGGCCGGCGTCTGGGTGCAAAGCGGCGCGCTCGCCCCGATCGCCGGCTTGTGGTTCGGGGGGCTGACCATTGCACTTGGCGTGCTGACGTACAGCCGCCGCGTGATGGCAACCGTTGGATCCAGGCTGACCGAGCTGGACCCATTTTCCGCCTTCATCTCGATGTTGAGCAGCGCGCTGACGTTGCACCTGTACGCCGCCTTGGGCATCCCTGTGTCCGCGTCTCAGGCGATGGTCGGCGCCGTGATCGGCATCGGCATGGTGAAGGGCATGCACACGTTGCAGGGCGAGACCGTGTTCAAGATCCTGTTTGCCTGGTTCGTGGTGCCCGTGCTTGCCGCCCTGCTCGCCATGGGGCTGTTCCGACTGCTTCCCTAGGCCGGCTCTTGCTCTCTACTGATGACCATCTCCCCTGTTTTGGCCTCTCCCTTGACAGGCCCGCTGCAGTATGCTATATTTTTAGCATACTGCTAGTTTCGTAGCACTCTTGAGGGAGACCCTAAATGGAAACGACCTTGCAGAACGGGCTGAGCCGACGAGAACGGCAAATCATGGACATCATCTACCGATTGGGCCAAGCCACCGCGGCCGAGGTCCAGGTCCAGCTGCCGGACCCACCCAGCTATTCCGCGGTGCGCGCCATGCTCAGCGTGTTGGAGCGCAAGCACTTTCTGCAGCACCTGCAACAAGGCCCTCGCTATCTCTATACCCCCACGGTGGCGCCCGATCAGGCCAAGCATTCTGCCTTACAGAACGTGCTGAACACGTTTTTTTCAGGGTCGGCCGCCCAGGCAGTGGCGACCCTGTTGGACATGTCCAGGGAAGCGCTTTCAGGCGAGGAGCTGGACCGATTGTCTTCCATGATTGAACACGCCAAAGGAGAGGGACGATAGCCATGGGACTGCCGAGTGAGCTGGCGTTGCTGCAACTGGTGGTGGATTTGACGCTCAAGGTGAGCCTGCTGCTGGGGGCAGTTGGGGCGCTGGTTTGGCTGTGGCGCGGGGCGTCGGCCGCGCTGCGGCATTGGATCTGGAGTGGGGCTCTGCTCGGGGTGGTGTTGCTGCCGCTGCTTGCGTTGTTCCTTCCCCGGTTGTCGCTCCCGCTTTTCCCGCAGTTTATTCCCCACACTGTCCCCGCTGTCGCACGGGTGGATGCACCCGTGGAACCAGGGCTTTCCCCAGCGCAGGTGCTGCCTGATGCAACGTCGCTTCAAGGAACGGCAGCGCCCGGCGGCTCGCTCGATTCGGCTCAGGCGCCGGCGGCATGGAAACCAGCGTCTCACTCCAACAGCT
>DATCIV010000104.1:0-3999 GCA_036507575.1 Candidatus Bipolaricaulota bacterium
GGCTGTTTGTGCGGGGAAACCCCCGGCACGTCTGCCGCCACCGTGCCCTCCAAGGCCAACGCCACGTCGGGCTGGACTTGATACGCCGCCGTCTGCGCCCCGCGCAGGCCCACCTCCTCGCGCACCACGAAAGAGGCAACCACCGTCCAGGTAGGGGTCTCATGCTGCAACGCTTCCAGAACCCTCACCGCCACCGCGCACCCGGCGCGATCGTCAAACGCCTTGCCGGTGATCGTGTTGGCGTTCACTTGCTGGAAGGGGTACTCGATCACGGCCGGATCGCCCACGCGCAGGCCCAGGGCGTGCGCTTCCTCGCTGGAAGCAGCCCCCACGTCCACGAAAAGGTCTTCCAAGTGAATGGGCTTTTTGCGATCCTCGTCGGTCAGGATGTGCGGCGGGGCTGAGCCGATGATGCCGCGCAACTTGGCTCCCGCCCGCGTTTGAACCGTGATCGCGTGCGAGGGCAGGATGCGGGCGTCCCACCCGCCCAAGGGCGCCAGACGCAAGAAACCGTCCTCGTCCACGTGGCTGACCATGAAGCCGACTTCGTCCATGTGGGCATCGAGCATCACCTTTTTCTGGGATTTGCCCTGGCGCACGGCGATGAGGTTTCCCAAGGCGTCCACCCGCAGCTCATCCACCAGCGGCTTGACCAGCGCCGAAAGGGCCGATCGCACCTCGTGCTCGAAGCCGGAAGGCCCAAAAGCGTTCGACAGCTTCTTGATGAGTTCCATAGAATCCATACCGTCTCCCCTCCGTTGGGGCCATTATAGAAAGGGCTTCCTTTCCTGCCAGGGGCACTTGTAGGCGGTTCAGAGTGCAGATACACTGCCGGCATGGCTCAGCGTTCTTCCATCTCGCCGGCCGACGTGGTCTGGTCCATCGCACAACCTTCAAATCTGGATGCCGTCATCGCCATCGAGGAACAGTCGTTTCCCACGCCTTGGTCCCGCGCGGCGCTGGGCGCGTACATGGGCGAAGAGGGGTTTGAGGTGTGCGCCTATCAGGGCCGGCTGGTGGGGTACATCCTGGCGGGATTGCAGATCCCTTCGCTGTTGGATCGCCTGGAGCGCTTGACCATGAGCTTTTTAGGAAGCGAGAAGCCCGCCGAACTGGTGGGCCACGTGATGAACTTGGCAGTTCACCCCGATTTTCGCGGCTGTGGCCTGGGCCGGTCCCTGTTGCAGCGGAGCCTGAGTTATCTCAAAGAGTTGGGCGCAAGCCGCGTGGACCTGGAGGTGCGGGTCCACAACAGCACGGCCATCCGGCTGTACGAATCCGAGGGTTTTGCCATTCGCCAACTGCTCAAAGGATATTACCAAAACGGCGATGACGCCTTCCTGATGAGCAAACCCAAGGTTTAGCCTATCGCCCTCTGCTTTGCTTGCACCCGCGCCCGGGGGTTTTACATCCTCTGCAAAAACAGTATGATGAGGGGGTTGCCTGCGTGCTTTAGGGAGGAAGTGCAGGGATGCTTCAGGCTCAGAAATTCGAGGAAAAATTGCTCCGCTTCACTCAGGATTTATTAAGCCGTAACGATCCTGACGAAATATTGGCCAAGGTGGCCAGCACCCTGGCCGAGGAGGGGCATTTCCCCGAAGTGACCTTGGCTCTGTACGACCGCCCCCACACGCCGGAGACGCTGCACGGCGCCACCCTGGCCCGCAAGGTGACGTTAAACTTCAACCACAGCACCGATGGCGACAACCGCAAGAACGTGCGCCGCCCTACCATCACCCTGACCCTGAAGGTGGAGGACAAACAACTGGGCCAGGCGGAGTTGGTGCTGGCGAGCAAAGCGCACCCGCCTTCCGAGCTGGAGTGCCACTACTATCAAACGCTGATGGACATCGCCGGGATCTCCCTGGAGCAAGCGCACCGGCGGCTCAAACTGGAGGACCTGACCTTCAAGGACGACCTGACCGGCTGTTACAACCGCCGTTACTTCGTGGAATCGTTCCAAAGGGAGACCGCCTGGGCGCGGCGCTATGGCCGCGTTTTCTCGCTGCTCATGCTGGATCTGGACGGGTTCAAGGCCATCAATGACCTGAACGGCCACCTCACGGGGGATGCCGTGCTCAGCGCCTTTGGCAAGATCTTGTGTGAGAGCACTCGCGCCTCGGACCTGGTCTGCCGCTACGGCGGCGACGAGTTTGCAGTCCTGTTGCCCGAGACCTCGAAAGTCCAGGCTCAAATCGTGGCCCAGCGCCTCATCAGGAAACTCGAGCGCCAGCCCATCCGGGTGGGTCGAGAGCGCTTCAAGCTGCATATCAGCTACGGCATCAGCGCGTTCGCTGAGGATGAAAACCTCATCGAGGCTGCCGATCTGGCCTGCTATCGTCACAAGACTCGAACCAAACGATAGTTTCCAAGCGTCATTTTCATCACCGCGCCCCCTGCTGGCATGACGCGTTTTTGCCGCTTACACTGTGCCCATGCCCAAGCGAAAACGCATCGAATCCCTGGACCAGCAGCGTCGGCGCGCCCGCTTGGGCGGAGGCCTTGACCGCATCGAGCGCCAGCACAAGGCGGGTAAACTGACCGCTCACGAACGGGTGGAAGCGCTGCTCGACCCGGATACTTTCGTAGAAATCGATCCTTTCGTCGTTCACCGCACCGCCGATGTTCAGCTCGAAAAATTCCCCGGCGATGGCGTAGTCACCGGCTTCGGCCGCATTCATGGTCGCAAGGTCTACGTGTTCGCCCAGGACTTTACCGTCTACGGCGGCTCGCTGTCCCAGGCCCATGCCGAGAAAATCTGCAAGGTGATGGATCTGGCGCTCAAGGCCGGCATTCCAATTATCGGGCTCAACGACTCCGGCGGAGCCAGAATCCAGGAGGGCGTGGTGTCGCTGGGCGGCTACGCCGACATTTTCTTAAGAAACGTGTTGGCCTCCGGGGTGATTCCGCAGATCTCGGCCGTCATGGGGCCGTGCGCGGGCGGCGCGGTCTATTCCCCGGCCATCACGGATTTCATCCTGATGGTGCGCGGCTCGAGCACGATGTACGTCACCGGGCCCGCGGTGGTCAAAACCGTGACCCATGAGGACGTCACCCACGAGGCGCTGGGCGGGGCGGACGTGCACGCGGGCAAAAGCGGGGTGGCTCACTTCGTCGCTGAAGACGACCTGGATTGTTTGCACCAGATCAGGACGCTGCTCACCTATCTGCCGCCCAACAACCAAAGCAAGGCCCCCTGCGTCCCCAACGACGATCCCCCCAATCGTCAAGACCCCTTGCTGGATGAGATCGTGCCCCAGGACTCCATGCAGCCGTATGACATGAAAAGCGTTGTTCGCGCCGTGGTGGACGAGGGGGTTTTCTTCGAGGTGCACCGCGACTTCGCCCCAAACCTGGTGGTGGGCTTTGCGCGCCTGGGGGGCCATAGCGTGGGCGTAGTGGGCAACCAGCCCGCCGCGCTTGCCGGCGTGTTGGACATCGACGCCTCGATCAAGGGCGCGCGTTTCGTGCGCTTCTGCGACGCGTTCAACGTCCCTTTGATCACCTTTGAGGACGTGCCCGGCTTCCTGCCCGGCACGGACCAGGAGTGGAACGGCATCATCAAGCATGGGGCCAAGCTGCTGTACGCCTTCGCCGAGGCCACCGTGCCCAAGCTCACCGTGATCACGCGCAAGGCCTACGGCGGGGCCTACGACGTGATGAGCTCCAAGCACATCCGCGGCGACTTCAACGTGGCCTGGCCTTCCGCCGAGATCGCCGTGATGGGCGCACAGGGAGCCGTGGAGATCCTCTACCGACAAGAATTGGCTGCGGCCAAGGACCCTGCAGCGCTGAAGAAACAGCTCATCGAGGACTACATCGAGAAATTCGCCAACCCCTACCGAGCGGCCGAGCGCGGCTACGTGGACGACGTGATCCGCCCGAGCGCCACGCGGCCCACCCTGATTCGCATGCTCGAGATGCTGCAGACCAAGCGTGACTCCAACCCGCCCAAGAAGCACGGCAACATCCCGCTGTGAGCCTTCAAGGGCAACAGTG
>DATCIV010000105.1:0-5269 GCA_036507575.1 Candidatus Bipolaricaulota bacterium
CCTCGTCCGCGTGGCCGCGGGCCGCTACCGCGAGAGCCTCGACATCGACAAGGACCTGGACATCGTCGGGGCCGGCAGCGACCTCACCTCGCTGGAGAGCGCCGACGTGGTGGTCTATTACGGGCCGTCGGCCCGCGGGCGGCTGGAGGGCTTTACGATCCGCTACCTCGGCGTCGAAGACCGGCCCGCCGTGCTGATCCAGGGCGCGTCGCCGTTGATCGTGAACAACGTCGTCACCGGCGCCACGCTGGCCGGCGTCGAGATCCACGAGCAGGCAAGCCCCATTCTGTTTGAAAACCGGATCGTGGACAACCAGGGCAGCGGGGTGCTCGCCTACGGGCCCGCGCTGATCCAGATGCAGGGCAACCGCGTGGAGCGAAACGGCCGCAGCGCCGTGCATCACGCCGGCGTGGAGGTGCGGGAGGGCGCGCAAGCGCTGCTGCAATTCAACGAAATCCTGCTCAACGGCGGCAGCGGCGTGTTCGCCCACGGGGCTTCAAACGTTCAGGCGCAAGGCAACCTGATCGTCGGCAACGGGCTGCACGGCATTTCGATCGAATCCGGCTCAAGCGCACAGCTCAGCCACAACGCCATCTGGTGGAATACGGAGGTGGGCGTCCGCTTGAAGGACAACCAGTCGGTCTCGTTGGAAGGGAACGTCATCGCCCGCAACCTGCTTGGCCTGGTGGCCGACACCGACGCCGTCGCACCCCAACAGGAGCAAAACCTGTTCCTGGTCAACGTGCGGGACACCGTGGAGACGGGGCTGTCCTTGCAGGACGCAGCCTTGATCCAATCTGCGTTCGTGCACCCCAGGTTCGTCGAGCTGCTGATGACGTTCGAGCGGATGAGCCCGGTGCTGAGCGGATTGCACGCCACCCCGGCGCAAGGTTCGGTGCAAGAACTGATCGATCTGGCCCAGCTTGCCAGCTTCATCGGGGCGCAGATCTACGCGCAGGCGGGGTTGACCCCTGCAGCGGAAGCCTATTATCGGCTTGTCGTTCGCTTGAACCTCAACAGCGCCGTGGCCGAGCAGGCGCGCGTGGCGCTGGAATCGCTTGGACGCTGAGCAAGGCAGCCTGCGCACCGCCGCCGTGATCGCCGCAGCAGGTGCAAGCCGGCGCATGGGGCAGTGTAAAGCCTTGCTGGAGTGGCGTGGCCAACCCGCCGCCACGGTCGTGGTTCAGCGGTTGATGCAAGTTCGCGCAAGCCCCATCGTCTGCGTCGTCGGCCCGCAGCGCGGCGAGATCGAAGCGGCGCTCGCCCACCTGCCCGCGCAGATCGCCTACAACGCCGCGCACGCCACAGGTGGGTTGCTCGGCTCTTATCAAGCCGGCATCCGCGCCCTGCAAGCCCACCCCGGTTTGCACGGGGCGCTGCTGGCGCTGGTGGATCAACCTCACGTCCCGCCGAGCGTATATCAGGCCCTGCTCCAGCGAGCGAACAACAAACCCCAGTGCGTGATCCGCACGAGCTTCCAAGGCAGGTACGGCCATCCTTTTTACATGCCGGCGCGCCTGTGGGACACCCTGCTGCGCTGGCCCGCCCGACAAACGATGCGCGACTTCCTCCACGCACACCGAGCCGACCTGGACGAGGTGCAGGTTGAAAGCGACGCCATCCTGCACGACCTGGACACCCCGCAGGACTATGAGCGATTGCTAGCCCGCTTCACTTAGCTCCACCACGGCGATTTCGTAGGGCTGGCTCTGCCAGCCATCGCCGGTGAGTGAATCCTTCGGCCGGCACAGCCGGCCCTACCACTGAACGGCTGTGCAAAACGGTGCGCTTGACTTGTTTTGCTCAAACGGTGTACGCTACGACCACCCATCTCTGGAGGTGCACGATGCCATTCGGTGGATACATGAACAAGCTCGCCCGCGTGGATCTGACCGCGCGCCGCATCACGACCGAGCCCATCCGGGAGCAGGATGCGCGCAGCTACATCGGCGCGCGCGGCCTGGGCGTCAAGTACGTCTTCGACAACGGGCACCAACTTGACCCGCTCTCGCCGCAAAACCTGCTGTGCGTCATGACCGGCCCGCTGACGGGCACGCTGGCCAGCATGAGCGGCCGTCTGGCCGTGGTCACCAAGTCCCCGCTGACCGGCACGGTGACCGACTCCCACGTGGGAGGGTGGACGGCGGCCAAGCTCAAGTGGTCGGGCTTCGACGGGCTGCTCATCCAGGGGAAGGCCGACAAACCCGCCTACCTCTACATCGAAGCGGGGAAGGTCGAAATCCGCGATGCGGCCGACTTGTGGGGCAAGGGCGTGCACGAGACCTTGGCGATCCTGAAGGGCCGGCACAAGGACGACATCGCCATGCTGGCCATCGGCCAGGCCGGGGAGCGCGGCGTGCGCTTTGCCAGCATCATCAACGAGAACGACCGCTCCGCCGGCAGGGGCGGCACCGGCTGCGTGATGGGATCCAAGAACCTGAAGGCCATCGTCATCCGCGGGGACATGAAGAACATGCCCCAGCCCGCGGACAAGGCATTGTTCGACCAAGCGCGCAAGCAAGCGCTGCAAAAGATCCTGGAGAGCGCGGTGACCAAGCCGCGCCAAGGGGGCTTGAGCGTCTACGGCACCAACGTGCTGATGAACATCGCCAACCAGATCGGCGCGCTGCCCACCCAAAACGGAAAACACACCTCCTTCGAGCACGCCGACGCCATCAGCGGAGAGGCGATTCGCGATTCCATCCTGGTTTCCGAGCCCACCTGCCACGCCTGTCCGGTGGCTTGCAAAAAAGAAGTCCACGTCAAAGAAGGCAAATATCAGGTCAAGACGGAGAGCTTCGAATACGAGACCGCATGGGCGCTGGGGGCCAACTGCGGCAACGGCGACCGCGACTCGATCGCCTACCTCATCGGCCTGTGCAACGACTACGGCATGGACACGATCGAATTGGGCAACGCCTTTTCCACCGCCATGGAAGCGCACGAGCGCGGCTTGCTCAAGGATGCTCTCAAGTGGGGCGATCACGCCCAGATGGTGAAGCTGACCAAGGACATCGCGCTGCGCAAGGGTTTGGGAAACATCCTGGCCGAGGGCCCCGCCCGCGCCGCAGTCACGTTCGGCGACGCGAGCCTGGCCAACGTGGTCAAGGGCCAAGCCATCGCCGCCTACGACCCGCGCGGCATCAAAGGCATGGGCATCGGCTACGCCACCAGCAACCGCGGCGCCTGCCACCTGCGCGCCTACACCCCTTCCAGCGAGCTGTTGGGCGTGCCGGAGAAGACGGACCCGTTGGCTTGGCAGGGCAAGGGCGCTTTGTGCAAGCTGTTCCAGGATTTCCACGCCGTCTCGGACTCCTTCGACATCTGCAAGTTCAACGCCTTCGCCGAAGGCGCGCAGGAATACGTGGGCCAGTACTCCGGGATGACGGGCATCCGCGTCAGCGCAGACGACCTCATGCAGATCGGCGAGCGCATCTACACCCTGGAGCGCTACTACAACCAGCTGTGCGGCTTCACCCGCGCGCACGACTCGCTGCCCAAGCGCTTTCTGACCGAACCGTCAGACGGCCCCGGCTCCAAGGGTCACGTCTGCGAGCTGGACCCAATGCTCGATGAATACTATCAAGCCCGCGGCTGGAACCTGGATGGGACCGTTCCAGCGCAAAAACTCAAGGCCCTGGGCATCGTGTGATTGCTTGGAATCCCTCAAGAAGCTCGCCGCCGAAGCCGCAGCGCAACGGGTGGAGAGCGGCCAGGTCATCGGCCTGGGCACCGGCTCCACCGCTCGCTATTTCCTGGAAGCGCTAGCAAAGCGGGTGAAATCGGGGGCGCTGAGAAACTTCCTGGGCGTGCCGACCTCGACCCAAACGCAAACCCTGGCGCGCTCGTTGGGATTGCCTTTGGCTACTCTGAATGATCATCCGCGCCTGGATTTGAGCGTGGACGGCGCCGATGAGGTGGACCCGGCGCTGAACTTGATCAAAGGCATGGGCGGCGCGCTGCTGCGCGAGAAGATCGTGGCCGCGGCAAGCGCGCGCTTCATCGTGATTGCCGACTCCAGCAAGCTGGTGCAAACCCTGGGGGAGCGCACGCCCGTGCCGGTGGAGGTCCTTCCATTCGGCTGGAAGGTCGCCGCGTTGGCCCTCCAAGCCCTGGGCGGCAAACCGCAGCTGCGCTTGCACGGGGATGCCCCCGCTGCAACCGACCAGGGGAACTACCTCCTCGACGCAGCCTTCGGCCCCATCGCTTACCCCGCCTCGCTGGCCACCCAGATCAGCGCCATCCCCGGCGTGCTGGGCCACGGGTTGTTCCTGGGCATGGCCGATATGGCGATCGTGGGCGCCCCGGACGGCGTGCGTGTCCTGACCGCGTAGGCCGCAGCGATACGCAGCGAAACGCCCTCTGTCCGCTGAGGCCCAACCAACGCGAACTTCCCAAGGCAAACCAACTTCTTTTCCCCGCAAACCCTCGTGCCTTCGACGCGCGCCCTTGGCGGTTTAAGGTAAGGCATGAAAATGGGGATGCGTGTCTTTAGCGTGCTGGGCAACGTCTTGATCTTGACGTTGGGCGTCGCGTTGACGTCCGTTGCGCCGCCGGATTCATCCACGCCTTCTCCGACGGAACTGCAGATCTTTCCGCAAGGGGTCGCGTTGCAAACGGCGCCACTCGCGCTCCCCGAAGCGGATCCGTTCAACGTGGAACCGCAGGGAGGCGTTCAGGACCAAAGCGCGCCTGAGCCGGCCGCCGCATCGACAACGTCAAACAGCCGCAGGCAACCAGCGCCGCAGGTCTGGAGCGTCGCGAAGAGCGCGTTTGAAAAGCCCTTACAGGAAGAAGCCTCCTGGCCCTGGGTGGAGGAGGGGATGCTGATCGCGCTGGAGCGAAAGAGCCCTCAGGCCGTCGCCCTGGGCGGCAAGATGCAGTTTGTCGCCACCCTGGTCAACCGCACGGACTCCAAACTCCACGTGATCGCCGAGGTCATCGTGCTCAAGGGGGACGGTTCCCAGGAGACCTTGATCCCCAGCTACCCCGTGCAACTGGGCAGGGGCAAGGAGTTTCGCGTGTCCTTCGCCATGGCGGCCAAAGCCCCACGCTTTGCGCCCGGCGTGACCCAGTTCATCGCCTTCCTGCGCGATGCTCAAGGGGATCTGGTGGATCGCGCCTCGATCACGTTCATGATCACGCTGCCCATCCACTAAGAGCACCTAACCCCATCCCAGTTCGTGAAGTCTTTGGTTCAACGACAGAATCGAGTCTATTAGACATTCTAAGAGTCCGTCTTCAAAAGGGACACCATCCAACTGCAAGG
>DATCIV010000106.1:0-12143 GCA_036507575.1 Candidatus Bipolaricaulota bacterium
CCAAGCGCAGCAGCAGTCGAGCGCCGTCGGCGCCGAGCGGGACGGCTTGAAAACGCAGCTCGACCAACAAACGCAGAACAATCAAACCTTGCAGGATCAGGTGGGCACGTTGAAGTCGGAGGTAACCACCCTGCGCGGCACGGTCAGCGAGCTTAGCACGACGCTCAAGACCTACGAGCTCGACAGCCAGATGCTCGCTCAACTCAGAACCTTCTTCAATGCCGCATCCCCGTTCAACCCCGCGCCGCCGGGGACGGTGTTCCATCTGTTGCCCGACGGAACGGGGCTGTTCCTGCAATTTGACGCCCCACCCACCCAGGCCACGCGGCTGCTGTACTGGGGCCAGATGGCGCCCGGCACCTTTTGCAACGACGATGCGTATGCGCGATTGCAGGTCCAGGGGTACGTGCACTTCCGCGCCTTCAGCGCCCCCAACGAATCCAGCGCAAGCGGCGGGCGGCCCGGCGAGGTGGGCTACTGGATGCGGTTCATCGCACTGGACGAGCTGGAGATGCCCTGGGGCGCGGTCGCTCCGGGCGTGGACTTCAATTACAAGCCCACCGAGCCGCCGGACTGCCAATCATAACGGCTGGCAAAAAACGTTGAGCTTTCCGCCTTTAATCCCTCTCCCATGGGTGGGAGAGGGATTGGGTGAGGGTTGATCCATAGTGCTGACTCCCCCCTCATCCCAACCTTCTCCCCCCAAAGGGTGGAGAAGGGGTATATTCTCGGTTGGTCATGCTACGCCGCAAGCAGCGGTTTGGTTGAGGCGGCAAGCGCCCGCTCGAAGCGCGCCAAGGCGTCGTCCACCAGTTGCTGACTGATCACCAGGGGCGGGATCCAGCGGATCGTGTTGGCGTACGCGCCGCAGGTGAGCAGCAGCAGCTTCTCTCGTTGAAACGCCGCCTGCACCACCTTCTTCATGGTCTGAGGGTCCGGCTGGCCCGTGTCCGGATGGGTGAACTCACAGCCCACCATCAACCCCATGCCGCGCACGTCGCCGATGACGGGAAAGCGCCCTTGCAGAGATTTCAGCCCTTCCAGCAATTGCTTGCCCCGCCGGGCGGCGTTGTCCACCAGCCCTTCCTCCTGCAACACGCGGATGGTCGCAAGCGCCGCCGCGCAGCCCATCGGGTTGCCGCCGTACGTGCCCCCATGCGTGCCCACCTCCCACGCCTGCATGAGCCGGCGTGTGGACGCCACGCAGGAGAGGGGAAAGCCGCTGGCCAAGCCCTTGGCAAGCACCATCACGTCCGCGTGGATGGCCGCGTGCTCGTGGGCGAAGTATTTTCCGGTGCGGCCGAAGCCGGTCTGCACCTCGTCCAGCACCAGCAGGATGCCGTGCTCGTCGCAGACCTTGCGCAATCCCTGCAAGAACGGCTTGGGCGCGGGAATGTAGCCCCCCTCGCCCAGCACGGGCTCGATGACGATCGCCGCGGTCTCCGCAGGCGCGGTCTGCGTGTGCAGGAGCAGGTCCAATTCGTTCAGCGCCCACCGGCTTGCCTCCTCCTCGCTGGTGCCGTAGCGGTAGCTGAAGGGGAACGGCGCCACGAATATCCCTGAGGGCAGGGGCTGGTACCTGACGCGATACACGGTCTTGGCCGTGGTCATGGCCATGGCCTGTCCCGTGCGTCCGTGGAAGCCGCCTTGGAACACGATCACGTTGGTGCGCCCCGTGGCGTGGCGCGCCAGCTTGACCGCCCCCTCGATGGCCTCGGCCCCGGAGTTGGAGAAGAAGAACGTATCCAGCGGAGCGGGCACGATCTGGCCGAGCGCGTGGCTGAGCTCGATCAACGGCTCGTGAAAGTGGCAGTTCACCTGCGCGTGGATGATTTTGGCCGCCTGCTCCTGGATGGCGCGCACCACCTTGGGGTGGCAATGGCCCGTGTTGGTCACGCCGATGCCGCTGGTGCAGTCGAGGTACTCCGTGCCGTCGCGGGTGTAGACGCAGCATCCCTGCCCGCGCTCGATCACCAGGTCGGTGATGCGGCTCCACACCGGCGCCAAGTGGGATAGATCGTAAGACATTCCTTCTCCCCCTTCGACACATCGCAGATGAGGGCCCATTATAGCACGAGCCGGGGCCGCGGCTGCCGCAACGCAGCCGCTGGGTATAATGCCCTCGTTCAAGGGGAGGAGTTCATGGACTGGATGACGGATGTCAACGCCTGGATCGCGCTGGTCACGCTGACGGCCCTTGAGGTGGTGCTCAGCGTGGACAACGTGATCTTCATCTCGATCGTGGCCGGCAAGCCATGAAGATCTTCCTGCGCGTGGCGCTCTCGCTTGCCTTCCTGGCCTTGGGCGTGGTGGGTTGGGTGTTGCCCATCCTGCCCGGCTGGTTGTTTGTGCTGGTGGGATTGCTGGGGCTTTCCACGGTCTATCCCCCCCTGCGCCACCCCTTTGAGCTCATCAAGCGCCGCTACCCGCGCCTGCATGCACACCTGGCTCACTGGCAGGAAAAGCTCTTTCCGGAAAAGGACGCAAAGTAACCGCTTCGGCTGGCACGAATGCGCTCGAATCCAACGTTTTAAGCATCTTCAGGCCGTCGCAGCCGTCGTCGTAATAGGCTGCAAGGGATCTGGCCGCGCGGAAGCCCTTTCGCAGGTAAAAGGCGATGGCGGTGCCGTTGTCCGCGCGCACCTCCAGCCCCAGCCGGTCGCAGCCGTGCGCCAAGCACGCCCGTTCGCAGGCTTCCAGCAAGAGGCCGGCAAGCCCCCGCCCACGATAGGCTGGGTCCACCACGATGGAGTACAAGCGCCCCAGCGAGGCGTCCCTTCGCCACAGCAGGATGGCGGCCGCACGCACGCCCCCGCCCAGCTCCAGCAACAGCGCCGTGGCGTGGGCCTGGGTCAGCAGGTAGTGGAACTGCCCGAGGCTGAAGCGGTCGGTCGCAAAACCGAGTTGTTCCAGGCGGCACAGCGCTTCCAGGTCCTTCACAGACGCCAGGCGGATGCGCCGCGCGCTCACAGTTGGCAAACTCACGACGGCCCCCATTCCCCGGCCAGGTAGCGGATGATGCGTTCGTACACGTGCGGCGCTTTCTGGTCCTCTTCACCGGAGGCGATGGTGGGGTTGTCGTTGACCTCGATGACGACAAACTCGTTGTCCCCCGTCTGCTTGAGGTCCACCCCATACAACCCTTTGCCGATGGCGTTGGCCGCCTTGACGGCCGTTTCCAGCAGTTTGGGGTTGACCTTGTGGAGCTCGAACCCCTTGACCTCGCCGTGGATCTCCCGCCTGCCCTCGATGTTGTAGGTGTGGATCTTCCAGCGGTTGCGCGGGATCGTGTACTGGCACACGTACAGCGCCTCGCCGCCCAACACCCCCACGCGCCAGTCGAACTGGGAGCGCACGAAGCGCTGGGCCACCAGCCGGTCGGCGCGGCGCAGGAAGCGGGTGCCCAAGGCGATGAACTCCTTGGGCGTGGACACCCGCTCCACGTAAAGCGAGAAGCTGCTGTGGGGGGCCTTGAGCACGAGCGGGTTGCCCAGCGTCTTGAGCAACTGGCGCGCGTGCCGCTGCGTCAGTTGGGCCTCGGACAGGAAGGCGGTTTGGGGGATCGGCACCCCTGCCTGCTGCAGCAGGCGATACATGTGGATCTTGTCGCAACAAATGATGATCGAGTCTGGATCATCCACCACGCGCAGCCCGTGAAGCTGCGCCATACGCGACGCCACGTACGCGGCGTTCAGGGGATCGGTCAGGGAACGGATGAACAAGGCCTGATACTGGGGGATCTTGTACATGTCCGAGCGAAACAGGACGTCCACACGATGCCCCAGGCGCTGCGCCACCTGGCCAAAGCGCATCAGCGCACCCATCTCTTCCGAGCGGGTGACGGTGTACCGTTCTATGAAGACGGCGATGTTGGCCATGTGATCACGTGGTGGATGTAGCGGGTTTCCTTGGGGGTCAGCGTGGCAAAGGGCAGCGGCCAGATCCCGCTCAGCAATACGGTCCCGTCGACCTTTACGATCACGCGCACCTTGGCCAGCGGGATGCCAAAGGCCCTCCATACGTCAGCGGCGGCGGCGCGGTAGCGAAGCGTCAGGCTCCAGCCCAGCACGGCCCGGAACCAACCCACCCGCCCGCCCTCCGGGATCTCCTGGCAGCAGATGATGTACTTGAAGTTGCGCGTCAGGGATTTTGCCACCTGCTCCTGGTGTCCGGCTTTCAGCACGATGCTTTGGCGGAACATGAAGGGGTTGACCGAGTCCACCACCACAGGGGGCTCAAAGTACCCGTTGGTGATGTAGTAAGCGGGGATGCTCAGGCCGGCCGTGCGCGCCTTTTCCAGGAACACGGGAGGCACGTAGGCGTCCAGGGCCTCCCGGCAGGTGGGATGCACGGTTTTGCCTTGGATCTGGAGGTCTTGAGAGGCGTAATAGCCATGGGCCAGGTAATCGTAGTCCCCAGCCAGATTGACAAAACACCTTTCCTCTTCGAGGTGGCCTATTGGTGGTTCAGAGTCGGTTTCGATCTTCGCGGGCATGGATTCCCGATCGATACGGCGCGGTGCTTCCCCCTCCCTCATGCGTGGACCTCTCTCGGCCTCCCCTGTGGCGCAGGCAACCGAGGCATAACCTTAGTGTGCAGGAAAACTTTCATTTGTCAACCCTCCCCCCTCGCAAGCAGATCCGTGCCTGCTCGTCAGGGATGGAGAGGATTGACAAACCGGAAAAACTGGCGCTACACTGCACCCGTCTTCACCAAAGGAGCGTGGATATGCTCAAAACAACGTGTCCGGCCTGCGGAGCACAGGTCAGCTTGAAGGCCAACCAGACGATCAAAGGCGCCGTGGTGGAATGCCAGGAATGCGAGGAAGTGCTGCGGGTCGTCTCGGACAACCCCCTGAAGCTGGCGATGGCCGAAAGCGGCGATTACGACGACTATGAAGACGTGGATGTGGAAGACACAGACGACGGCGAGGACTACGATTGACCGACCCTGGTTGCGTTAGCGGCGCTTCATGGAAAAAGCGCACCTGATCGTGATGGGCTGGCGCGAGTGGGTGGCCTTGCCCCAGTTGAATCTTCCAGCCATCAAGGCCAAGGTGGACACCGGCGCCTACACCTCCTCCCTGCACACCTTCATGCTCGAACCCTTTGAACGGGACGGGCGGCTCCAAGTGCGCTTCGGGGTGCACCCGCTGCAGGGGCGCAAGGATTTGGAGATCATTTGCGTGGCTGAGGTGGTGGACCGCAGGGTGGTCAAAAGCTCCAACGGCAGGCGCGAGCGCCGCTACGTCATCCGCACGCCCCTGCGCCTGGGGCAGAGGCTGTGGTCGGTGGAGATCACGCTGGCCAATCGCGACACCATGAACTTCAGGATGCTGCTTGGCCGAACGGCCCTCAAGGGGGTGCTGGTGAACCCCACCGCGTCCTACCTGACCGGGAGCGCCTTGGCCGGCGCGTATGGGGTTGCTTCCCGCCGCTTGCGCAGATCCAACAAAGGGATTTCGTGAAAATTGCCATTCTGTCTCGCAACCTTGCGTTGTACTCGACCAAGCGCTTGGTCGAGGCCGCCCGCGCCAGGGGCCACGACGTGCGCGTGATCGATCCGCTGAAGTGCTACATGAACATCACCTCGCACAAGCCCTCGATCCACTACAAGGGCGAGAAGCTGGAGGGCTTCCACGCGGTGATCCCCCGCATCGGCGCCTCGGTGACCTTCTACGGCACGGCCGTGGTGCGCCAGTTCGAGATGATGGGCACCTACTGCGTCAACGAGTCGGTGGCCATCACGCGCTCGCGCGACAAGCTGCGCTCGCTGCAGCTGCTGGCGCGCAAGGGCATCGGGCTGCCGGTCACCGGCTTCGCCCACGACACCTCTTACACCGACGACCTGATCCAGCTGGTGGGCGGAACGCCGCTGGTGATCAAGCTGTTGGAGGGGACCCAGGGCATCGGCGTGGTGCTTGCCGAGACGCCCAAGGCCGCAAGCAGCGTGATCGAAGCCTTCCGCGGGCTGGACGCCAATATCCTGGTGCAGGAGTTCATCAAAGAGGCCGAAGGCGCCGACATCCGCTGCTTTGTCATCGGGGACAAGGTGGTGGCCGCCATGATGCGCAAGGGCAAGGAGGGGGAGTTTCGCTCCAATCTGCACCGCGGGGGCACGGCAAGCGTCGTGACCATCACGCCGGAGGAGCGCTCCACGGCAGTGCGCGCGGCCAGGATCATCGGGCTGAACGTGGCCGGGGTGGACTTGCTGCGCTCCTCGCACGGGCCGGTGGTGATGGAGGTCAACTCTTCGCCCGGATTGCAGGGGATCGAAAAGGCCACCGGCAAGGACGTGGCCGGCACGATCATTGAGTACGTCGAAAAGCACGCCAAGCAGGGCAAGACCCGCACCAAGGGCCGAGGGTAGTTCTTTGGTTCTTGCGATGATTTCACAGGGCTTACTGAGCGCGCAGGCGCGCGACGGCGCGCTCGAAATCCGCTTGGCTGAGCTGCAACTTCTCAAGGGGCGCCTGCGCCCGGCCTTCGACGTACTCGCGCATGCGCTCAAGCGCCGCCTCGCGGCACACCAGCGCAAGCTGCGCGCCGCTGAACCCCGGCGTCTGCTGCGCAAGTGTTTCCACGCTCACGTCCGAAGCCAGCGGCAGACGGCGCGTGTGGACCGCCAAGATCGCCTGTCGGTCCTCGTCATCCGGCAGGTCCAGCGCAAGGTGCAGCTCCAGCCGCCCCGGCCGCAGGAGCGCCGGGTCCAGCGAGTCTTTGCGGTTGGTCGCCCCGATTACGGTCACGCCATGCAGGCCTTCCAGCCCGTCCAGCTCGCTGAGCAGCTGGCTGGTGACCCGGTCGGCCACCTCGGCAAGGCTCATCCCGCGCGCGGCCGCCATCGCGTCGATCTCGTCGATGAAGAGCACGCACGGGGCAGCGCGGCGCGCGTGCTTGAACAGCTCACGCACCCGCTTCTCCGAGTCCCCCACCCAGCGGGACAGGACCTCCGGCCCCTTGATCGAGATGAAGTTGACGCCGCACTCGTTGGCCACCGCCTGGGCAAGCAGCGTCTTGCCCGTGCCCGACGGGCCGTGCAGCAGGATGCCGCTGGTGGGCTGGATGCCAAAGTGGTCGAACAATTCGCGGTGCTGCAGCGGCCATTCGATGGCTTGCTTGAGCCGCTGCTTCACCTGCTCCAGCCCGCCGACGTCGGCCCAATGCACCGAAGGAACTTCCACAAACACCTCGCGCATGGCCGAGGGCTCGATCTCGTTCAGCGCCTCCTCAAAATCGTCTCGCTCCACCCGCAGCGACAGCAGCGCCTGTTCCGGCACGCCCTCGGCGCCCAGGTCCAGGCTGGGCAGCAGACGCCGCAGCGCCTTCATCGCCGCCTCGCGACACAGCAGCTCCAGGTCCGCGCCCACGAAGCCGTGCGTGCGCTGGGCCAGGGCTTCTAAGTCCACCTCATCCCCAAGCGGAACCCCGCGCGTGTGGATGCGCAGGATCTCCAAACGCCCCTGCGCGTCCGGAATGGGCACCATCACCTCGCGGTCGAAGCGGCCCGGTCGGCGCAGCGCGGGGTCGAGTGAGTCCGGGATGTTGGTGGCCCCGATCACGACCACCTGCTGGCGCTGCTCCAGGCCGTCCATCAACGAGAGAAGCTGCGAGACCACGCGCTTTTCCACCTCGCCGGAGACCTCGGCCCGCTTGGGGGTCAGCGCGTCGATCTCGTCGATGAAGAGGATGGCCGGCTGGTTGCGCTGTGCCTCGGTGAACACCTTGCGCAAGTTGGCCTCGCTCTGGCCGTAGAACATGCTGAGCACTTCGGGCCCGGCGATCGAGATGAAGTAGGCGTCGGTCTCGGCGGCAAGGGCGCGCGCGATCAGGGTCTTACCGGTGCCGGGCGGGCCGTACATGAGCACGCCCTTGGGCGGGTCGATGCCCAGCTGCTCGAACACCTGCGGGTATTTAAGGGGCAGCTCGATCATCTCGCGGATGCGGTCGAGCTGGTTCTTGAGCCCGCCGATGTCCTCGTAGGTGATGCCCGGCGAGGAAGCGGCGGCCTCTTCGCCACGCTGGGATTGCGGGCTCTCCACCGCTATGGCGGTTTCGGGCGCGATGAGCACCGCACCCTGGGGTTGGGTGTGGGTGACCTCAAAGTTCTCAAATCCTGCGCCAAACAGGTGCACGCGCACCTGGTCCCCGCGCTTGAGCGGCAGGTTCAACAGCGACTTCTTTAAATAGATCGTGTTGTACGAGGCGCTGCGCGCGTTTTGGGTGAGGGGCTGCAACACCACCTGCATCGCCGGCTCGGCGTGGATTGGCTGTACGGTCACCGTGGCGCCCAGCTTCACCTTGGCGTTGGCGCGCAGCACGCCGTCCAGCTGGATCAAGCCCTGGTCGCGATCCTTGGGGCGGGTGGGCATGGCCTTGGCCAGCGCCGTGCCCGCGCCGACCACCTCGACCACGTCGCCTGCCTCGATGGACAACTCCTCCATCGCCTTGGGGTCCAGGCGCACGATGCCGCGACCCACGTCCTCGGAAGCGGCTTCGCTCGCTTTCAACTCCACGGTGGTGCGCTTCATGGCATCAAGCCTGCCTTGGGGCGCGATGAGGGATCACGCAGGGGAGATCAGTCGTTGCTCTTGCCGGCTGCGGCCTTGCTCTTTTTCTTGAGCTCGACCTTGAGGATGCCGTTTTTGTAGTGGTGAACGGGCTGAGCGGCGGGGCTGCTGGGCAGGTTGATGTCTTTTTCAAACAGCTCCTTGCCGGCCTGGGCTTTGACGTGCAGCACTTTGCCTTGCACGCTGACCTTGATGGACTCCTCGCTTGCGCCGGGCAGCTCCACGTAGACGATCAGCGCGTCGCCCTCGTCGAAGACGTCCACCACCGGCTCGCGCGGAGCGGTTTTGTGGGTGCGCGTTCCCTTTTTGGCGCCGGGCTGCTCGGGAAAGGGCATTTGGGAAAAAAGATCCTCCAGGCCGCTTTGCTCCAAAATCTCTTCGCTTTTCTCAACGGCCTTCTTGAGCACTCGGCTCATCGAGCGGCCTAAGTCCGCCAGTGCATCCTCGAAACTATCTTCGCCCTGTGGAGCGCGTTTGTCTTTCTTGTTCATGTTCGTTCACCCGCTTGGCATTGTAACACTGTGACGCTGGGTGAACAAGCGACCCCCTGTTCGTCGAAGCATGCGTTGATGCGTGAGCAGAACTGGAAAAGTTGTTTGACAGCCTCAGGATCGCTGCATATACTGCACCCATGCGCATGACCGGACAACGCTTGGCGATTTTGGAGGCCCTGACGGGCAACACCACGCACCCCAGCGCGGACGTGGTGTACCAGAAGGTGAAGGCCAAACTGCCGCACATCAGCCTGGGCACGGTCTATCGCAACTTGAAGCTGCTCTCTCAATCAGGACACGTGCGCGAGATCGAGATCGCCGACGGCCCCAACCGCTACGATTACCGCACCGAACACCACTATCACTTCCTGTGCTCCGCGTGCGGCAACGTCTACGACGTGGAACTACCCTTGCAGCAAGGCATGCATCGCCAGCTCGAGAAGCTGGGGTTCTCGGTCAGCCGTCACGATATCCAGTTCCACGGCTTCTGCCCAGGCTGCCAGAAGTAAAGACATTAGCCCCACAACACAGCTTCACCAACCAGGGCTGGTGATCCGCCGGCCAGAGAAAATACTTCTACCCTCAACAAAGAGGGCGCCTCTATGTAGGAGCGCTTTTCTCCGTTGAATCCGTGAAACAGACTGCTTCCTGCCTCAACTGTATAAACCCAAACGGCAATCGTCAACAGGAACCCATTGTCTAAGACAGACTCTAAAAGGGACAAATGCCATTGCATCCGCTTTGCATTCCGTGCTACAATTTTCCACGAGGTGAGAGGATATGGGCAAATTGCATTTTACATGGGCCAGAGGCGGCCTCTTGATCGCCGGCGCGCTGGCCGCGCTGGCCGCCCCGCTTGCAGCGCAAGCGCCGCGCGGGGACATGGCTCCGGTCTGGTCTCCGATCAGCGACGACATCGCCTTCGAATCCGACCGCGACGGCGACAGCGACATCTACCTGCTCAACTTCGCAAGCGGCAAGGTGGAGAGCCTGACCGACAACAGCGCAAGCGATCTGGCGCCCAGCTGGTCCCCGGACGGCCGGCACCTGGCTTTTTACTCCTCGCGCGACGGGAACTTTGAGATCTACTTGATGAAGGCCAACGGCCTGGAGCTGCGTCGGCTCACCGACAACACCGTCATCGACTGGTACCCCACCTGGTCCCCGGATGGCACGCGCGTGGCTTTCGAATCCTGGCAGGACGGTCAACCCGATCTGTACGCCTTCGACGTGCAAAGCGGCGCGCTGGAGCGCCTCACCCAGACGCCGCAGCGCGAGGCGCATCCCGCCTGGTCCGCAAGCGGCATCGCCTTCGGGTCCCTGCGCGCGGGCCAGTGGGGCATCTACGTGCTCACCCCGCAAAGCGGGGAAGAGATCGCCCTCCTGACGGATCTGGACCTCGAGCCCAAGCCCGCCTGGTCCCCGGACGGACAGTGGATCGCCTACACCACCGCCTGGCGCGGCAGCAGCGACATCCACCTGGTGGATCGGGGCGGCCAGAACGATCAGATCATCAGCCAGGATTCCTACCAGGACGACTTCGCCACCTGGGCGCCCGACGGCAAGCGGCTTGCCTACAGCTCTGATCGCCAGGGCCGGTGGCGAATCCTCATTCAGGAGGTTACACTCCCCTGAAGATGCCGCGGGTCCCGTGTCCAAACCCTGGACAGGCGACCCTGCCTCAGGCGCAAGTTCTATCCTGCGCTTGAGGCTAGAAAAGAGGAATTTCTTTGGATCCCATCGCTTCGTTCATTCAAGGCCACGACCGTTTTGTCATCAGCACGCACATCAGCCCCGAGGGGGACGCCGTGGGCAGCGCGCTGGCGGTGCAGCTGGCGCTGGAGCGCCTGGCCAAACGCAGCCAGATTGTGATGCGCGATCCGGTGCCGCGCAACCTGGAGTTCCTGCCCGGCGCCAAGGCCATCCTGTCGGCGAAGCAATTGAACGACGACACCTACGAACAGGTCATTTTGGTGGACTGCGCCACGTCCAAGCGCGTGGGACCGGAGCTGTACGATCGCTTCAAGGGCCGCTTCCTCATCAACATCGACCATCACTGCGACAACCCGCGCTTTGGGAATCTGCACCACATCAGCGACCAAGCCTCGGCCACCATGGTCGTGGCCGACCTGCTGAAGGCCCTGCAGATCCCGCTGGACCGCGACATCGCCACCTGCCTGTACGCCGGCCTGCTTGCCGACACCAACGGCTTTCGCAACGCCAACGTGAACGCGCACGTGCTGGTCACTGCGGCCCAGTGGGTGGCCGCCGGAATCTCGCCGCACGCGATCGCCGAGAATATTTTCGAGTTCCAAAGCTGGAGCGAGTTTCAGCTGCTCGCCCACGCGCTCGCCGCAGCCAAGTGCCAAGAGGGTTTGATTTGGTGCGCCATCCCCCACGAGCAGCTGCAGCGGTTTGACCTGAAATATTACGACACCGACGGCATCGTCACCCAGTTGCGCGCGGTGGAGGGCGTACAGATCGCCCTGTTGTTCAAGGAGATCGAGCCGACCAAGGTGAAGGTGAGCCTGCGCGCCAAGGGAGCGCACACGGTGAACCACATCGCCCAGCACTTCGGCGGCGGCGGCCACAGCAAGGCCGCAGGTTGCCTGGTGGAAGGCTCGCTGGAGAGCGTCACCAAGGACGTGCTCGCCTACGCGCGCCAGCACGTGAGCGCTTGAGGAGGGCCGCGTGCCGGTGTCGTGGGAAGCATATCAGGCCAAGGGCCCTAGCGTAGTGGCGCTGGGCACCTTCGACGGCGTGCACCTGGGCCACCAAGCGTTGCTCGGCCGAGCCGCAGCCCACGCCCTTGCTCATCAAGCGATCAGCCTTGCCTTCGTCTTCTCGCGCCCGCCGGCAAACTACCTGGGCCAGCCCAAGCCGCTGCTGCTGCCGCCCGAGATCAAGTACCGCAAGATCGAGCGGTTCGTCGCATGCGCCGTCTGCGCCGAGTTCCCGCAGCTGGCCTCCATGCAGCCGCAGGACTTCGTTCACACCGTGCTGTGCGCCAAGCTCCACGCCAAAGGGCTGGTGGTGGGCACAGATTACGGCTTCGGCAAGGACCGCGCCGGCGACGTGGG
>DATCIV010000107.1:0-5008 GCA_036507575.1 Candidatus Bipolaricaulota bacterium
ATGAACACCATCCACGCCTACACCAACGACCAGAACACGCTCGATCAGCCCCACAAGGACTTGCGCCGGGCGCGCGCCGCGGGGCTCTCCATGATCCCCACCAGCACGGGCGCCGCCAAGGCCATCGGGCTGGTGCTGCCGGAGCTCAAGGGCAAGCTGGATGGCATGGCGCTGCGCGTGCCCACGCCCACCGGCTCGGCCACCGACCTGACCGTGCTGCTGAAGAAGCCGGCGACCGTCGAGCAAATCAACGACGCTTTTCGCCGTTATGCCGCGGGGCCCATGCAAGGTATCCTGGCCGTCAGCGACCTGCCGCTGGTTTCCTGCGACTGCATTGGCGACAGCCATTCCTCGATCGTGGACCTGACCTCCACCGCCGTCGTCGGCGACACGCTTGCCAAGGTGCTGTCGTACTACGACAACGAGTGGGGATATACCTGCCGCTTGTTTGATTTGGCCGCCTATGTGTAGGAGGTGCCCGTGCCGCTCGGTTTGCACGCACTGGGGCGAGGTCTGAGGTGCTGCGCGCGGTACTCGATGGAGTTGGTCTATCCGCTGCACTGCGCGGCGTGCGGCTGCCCCATTGACGCGCGTTGGCTGTGTGCAGCGTGCGCCCAGGCCATCCAACCGATGCCGGCAGACCACTGCCGCTCCTGCGGTGCGTTGCTGGCGGTGCGGGGAATAGGCTTTTGTAGCGCGTGCCGGCAAGACGAGTGGTTACAAGGCGGGGCCTGTGGGGGACTATACGAGGAGGGAACTCCGTTGGCAGCCGTGATCGGCAACCTCAAGTACCGCGGGGATCGGGCATTGGTCCGCTTTTTGGGGCCCCGGTTGGTTCAGGCCTCCACGGCGCTGCCGAAACCCGAAGCGGTGACGTTTGTGCCCATGACCCGACGCCGGCAGCGGCATCGGGGTTTTAACCAGGCGCAGTTGCTGGCCCGCTTTGCGGCGCAGACGCTGGAACTGCCCTTGGCGTCGCTGCTTCGCAAGCGGCACGACACGGCCCCGCAGGCTGAGCTGCCCAGGGCGCAACGGCTCACGAACGTATCGCAATCCTTTTCAGCTGTGCCCACGACGTTCAAGCGCGTGTGGTTGGTGGATGACGTGCGCACCACGGGTGCTACGCTGCGCGCGTGCGCGCAGGCTCTGCATCGCCAAGGCGTGGCGCAGGTGCAGGCATTGGTGCTTGCCGTGGCAGCGCCTCAGGCAAAGGAGGGGTCTTGCAGGTAGAGACGCTGACGCTCACCCCGTATCAATCCAACTGCTACCTGGTGGGGGACGGCCAGCGCTGGGTGGTCATCGACCCCGGCGCTGCCGAGCCGAGCTTGACGGCTGCGCTTGCCCAGCGCACGTTGAGTGCAGTCGTCTGCACCCACGCGCATCCCGACCACGTGGGCGGCGTGCCCACCCTGGTCGAGCGGGGCACGGTGCCCTTGTATCTCCATCCGGCGGGCTACTCGTTGCTGCAGCGCTTCGCACCGGGCGTGGAGGCGTTTGTGCCGCTTGCCGACGAACAAGTGCTGACGCTGGGGGGCCTTTCGTTTCGCGTGCTGCACGTGCCGGGGCATTCGCCCGATCAGGTGGTCTTGATCGCGGAATCGGAGCGCGTCATCTTCGTGGGCGATCTCGTGTTTGCGGGCAGCATCGGACGCACGGACTTTCCGCTCAGCGATCCGCAGGCGATGGAGCGGTCGCTGCGCCGGTTGGCCGGGCTGCCCGGCGATTACACGCTGTATCCAGGCCACGGGCCCACGACGACGCTGGAGCGGGAGCGTCAGACCAACCCGTTTCTTGTTCCTTTGCTGGTGTGAAGGAGGGGATGTGGAAGATCGGCAGGCCGTGAAAGAGGCCGTGCGCGCCCGCATCGACATCGTCGAGCTGGTGGGCCGTTACGTGCGCCTGCGCGCGCAGGGCAACAACCACGTGGGGTTGTGCCCGTTTCACGAGGAGAAGACCCCCTCATTCACCGTGAGCGCGTCTTTGGGGGTGTTTCATTGCTTCGGCTGCGGGGCAAGCGGCGACGTGTTCGAGTTCGTCGAGCGGGTGGAGCGCTTGAACTTTCCTCAAGCTCTTGAGTTTTTGGCGCAGCAGGCCGGCATCCCGTTGCCTCGGCGCGGTCGCCCCTCGCCGGAATTGCAGCTTCGCGAGCTGAATGAACGGGTGGTCCGCTATTTTCAAGAGGCGCTTGCATCGCCTCAAGGGGCCTTGGCGCACGCTTACCTCCAAACGCGCGGGATTGACGATGCGTCCGTCCAGAAATTTCGCCTCGGCTACGCGCCGCCGGGGTGGCAGAACCTGATGAACGCGTTTGCCTCCCAACATGAGGCGTTAAAGACCCTGGGGTTGTTGGCTGCCAACGAACAGGGGAAAACCTACGACCGATTCCGCGATCGGCTGATGTTTCCCCTGTGCGACCCGCACGGCCAGGCGCTGGGCTTTGCGGGGAGGCAACTGCAGCCCGATGAGCGCTCGCCCAAATACGTCAACACGCCCACCACGCCGCTGCTCAAGAAGGGGATGCTGTTGTACGGCGCGCACCTGGCCAAAGAGGCGACCCGGCAGGCGGACGTGCTGGTGCTGGTGGAAGGCTACACCGACGTCATCGCGGCCCACCAGCGGGGGCTGTGCAACGTGGTGGCGAGCATGGGCACCGCTTTGACAGGGGCGCAAGCGCGTTTGTGCGCGCGGCTGGCGAAGCGCGCGGTGCTGGCCTTCGACCAGGATGCGGCGGGGCAGAAGGCGACCCTGCGCGGCATTCAAGAGCTGCTGGAGGCCGGGTTGCAGGTGCACATGACCCAATGGCCGGCCGGCAAGGATCCGGATGCCTTCATTCAACAGAACGGCGTGGATGCGTTTTCGGCGTTGTTGCGGGAGGCCCGGCCGTTTTTTGAGACGTACGTGGAGATGCTTGGTCGCCAGCATGACGCCTCCAGCTTCGAGGGAAAGCAGCAGATCCTGGCCGCAGCACTGCCGTTCTTGAAGGAATTGAACAACCTGCACTGGCGGCACTATCTGGTGCGTGGCCTGTCGTCGGCGCTGGGCCTGCCCGAAGAGGAAATCGAGCGCGAAGCGCGACGGGGGCATGTGGAGGTTGCGGCCGGCGTCCAAATACAACTGCAGCCGCAAGACGTGGATCAGTTGAGCCGTGAGGAACAGCTGTTGTACTTCCTGTTGCAGGGTCATTTGTCCGTTGAGCGAGCGACGGCGGAACTGGAAATGGGGGATTTCGCTCGGTACGGTGAGGTGTGGGAGTCATTGCAAGGGTGCTATCGCCAACATGGAACGCTTCAACTGGATTCGTTGCGGCGCTGCGTGGATCAGAAGTGGCACGCATTGCTGAACCAGTTGAGCGTGATGGAGGTGCGCGCCCAAAGCGTATCTCAACACGTGGAGGACGTGTTGCGCCACTGCAAACGAAACCGCTTGGAAAAAAAGATCCGCAGCCTGCAGGCGCAGATCCGTCAAGCGGAGGGTGTGGCAGATCGAGCTGCGCTCAAGCAGTTGCAACTTGAGTTGGTGCAGGCGGATCGGTTAAAACAGGAGATGTAGATCTCGCTGGGGGGGGAAGGGCGTATGATGTTTGAGAAGGAAACGTTCCCTGTGAACGGACACAAGGCGACGGCCGTCGAGCTTGAACAGAAGAGCGTTCTTGACGACATCCAAAGCGAGGGCGAGGACATGGAAGTTTTCGTCCTGCCCGAGTTGGAGGAAGAGGAGTTTCCAGAGGAAGACTTCGAAGAGGAGTTGGACGGCGACTTCGAACAGGCCGACCTGATCACCGACACCGAAGGCTCCGGCGTGGATCCGGTCAAGGTGTACCTGCAGGAGATCGGTCGCACCTTGCTGCTGACCCGCGAGCAGGAAGTGGAGCTGGCGCGCCGCATCCAATTGAGCGATGAGAAGGCGCGCGAGCAGTTGATCACGGCCAACCTGCGGCTGGTCGTGTCCATCGCCAAGAAGTACATCGGGCGCAACATGTCGTTTCTGGACTTGATCCAGGAAGGGAACATGGGCCTGATGCGGGCGGTGGAGAAGTTCGACTACACCAAGGGTTTCAAGTTCTCCACCTACGCCACCTGGTGGATCCGCCAAGCCATCACCCGCGCCATCGCCGACCAGTCGCGCACCATCCGCATCCCGATCCACATGATCGAGACCGTACGCGAGGTGCAACGGCTGAAGAAGGAATACGTGCGCGAGTTCGGTGAAGCGCCCGACCTGGGCTCGCTGTCGGAGCAGCTGGGAATTTCATCGGAGAAGATACGGCGCGTGGAAAACGTCTCACAATTCACCGTCTCGCTGGAGCGCCCCGTCGGCGACGATGAGGACGACACCATGGGGGATTTCGTCTCCGACGAGCAAGCCACCTCGCCCGTGAAGGAGACCCTGCGCTCGCTGTTGAAGGACGAGTTACAATCCGCCATCGACCAGCTCAGCGAACGGGAGCAGCAGATCCTCATCCTGCGCTACGGACTCAAGGACGACCACCAGCGCACGCTCAAGGACGTGGCCAAGGAGTTCAACATCACGCGCGAACGCGTGCGCCAGATCGAGATCAAGGCATTGGAAAAGCTCAAACACCCCAAGCGCAAGGAAAAACTACAGAAGTACCGGGAGATGCTGCACAACGAGGAAGTCTAAACCCACCGCCGCTTTCAGGGGACTGCTCTCAAGGCAGACCACGCTACTGCTTAAAGCTCAAGTCGCGCGCCAATCGAAAAACTCTCCAGCAAGCCCCGCTCAAAGCCAGGCCACACCCCTAACTGCGCAAAAACCCAAACGCCGTCTTGAGGCACACTCATTTGAAGTCCCAACAAGCCATACCAGCTGGGTCTGTCAACAGAAGAGAATACAAGCTCCGCGCCGGCGCCGACAAAGGGCCATAAGGCAACGTCATCCACCAGCAACGCCTCCCACCTCCACAGCAGCGCGGCAAAGGCACCCAGCGTTTCCAAATCGAAGCGAAGCGGGAAGCCTGCTTCCACGCTGATCGGTCCCAAAGAAAAAC
>DATCIV010000108.1:0-4521 GCA_036507575.1 Candidatus Bipolaricaulota bacterium
GTTCTGGCGTCTGCCGTTAAGCACGCGGTGGGGTCTAGCGGTGGCGCCGGTGGTGTTTGCGCTAGGGCTTCTGTTGGGCAACTGGATGCACCCCTGGACTGCTACACCTGAGGAAGACATCGGGCAACTCAGCCCCACCCCTCTGTCCACCGGCCGCTTGGCGCAGCCGGAGGCCGTGGTGCAGCTGCTCAAATCCGGTGGGCTGGACTTAACGCCCTTTGACCTAAAGCGCCCCCTCGAAGCTTATGGCGTTCAGCCCCAGGACACACTGCAGAGCATCGCCTTGCAGCAATGGGGGGATGCCGCGCACTGGGTCGTGATTTACCTGTTCAATTACCGGGCATTGCAGGACCTGAGCATCCCTGCTCAAGATGCCCTGCCCAGCCCGTTAACCCTGCAATTGCCAGCGCTCCTTCGCTAACATCCCGCTTTCGCCTGTTCGGGGATGGCGATCCGGCCCCAGCCGGTTTCGTCATCAAAGCCGGATGCGCCAAGGTCCTCGACGAAACATTGGCGAATCTTGTTTTGCACCTGGTCGGCCGTGAGGCCGGGATCCTCCGCCAGGATCAAGGCGGCCAAGCCGGCCACCTGCGGCGCGGCAAACGAGGTGCCCAGCCCGGGGCTGGCGAACACCCCGTCCACCAGCGTGGTGAAGTTGTTCTCGCCCACGGCGATGAAGTCCAATTCGGGGCCGTAGTTGGAGAAGTCGCTGCGCGTGCTGAGGTCGGCCTTCACCGAGCCGACGGCGATCACGTAGGGGTGAGCGGCGGGCGAGTCCACGAGGTGCTCGCCGTCGTTGCCCGAGGCGGCCACGATCACGGGTGCCTGGTCGATCGGCGTCTTCTGCAGCAGGTTGTTGATGACCCGATTGTAGTATTGCCGATATTGCTCTTCGCTGCTGGCGCTGCAGCCGCTGCAGCCCAGGCTCATGTTCACCACGTCCACGCCCAGCGAAAAAGCGTTCTCCAACGCCTGGGCGATGCCCTCGTTCGTCCCCTTGAGCTGGCCGTTGACCACGGCGAACACCTTCATCACGATGACGTTGGCTTGGGGCGCCACGCCCGCGCCGTTGAAGCCATTGTCGCTTGCGGCGGCCGCGATCGTGGTCACCGCAGTGCCGTGGCCCAGGTCGTCCTGGCCAAGCGGGATCTTCTGCTCGGGGGACACGGGGGCAAAATTCAGCCCCTCCGGTGCGGCGGGGTTCAAGGTCAACTCCGCCTCGCTGGTTTCTGCCAGGCTCAAATCCGTGCCCGAATCGATCACGGCGATGGTGATGCCCTGCCCGCGCTTGGGGAAATACAGATCCCAGCCGGCCGGCAGCCCCAGGCTGAGCAGCCAGTCCTGTTGCAGCAGTTGGGGATCGGCTTGCAGCGCGCCCAGCAGCAGGTTCAAAAATGCTCGATCCACGTTGGGGTTCTGATTCAACTGGTCCACCGCGGCGAGCGTGGCTTCAAGCGACGGGGAGTCCAACACGGCCTTGACGAAGCCGAGCACGGGGTACTCCACCGACGAACCGAACCCCAATGCGCGCAGGATCTCCTGGATCTGGGCAGAGGAAACGCCTGGCTTGAAGAACACCAGCACGTCGCCGATCACAAAGCCTGCCTCCACGTCCTGTGAGGTCAATGGGCGGATCGTGCAGTTGGCGTCCACCGTGACCGTGACCGCGCTCTCGAAGCCCTGCACCGTGACCTGGGCGGGTCCCGAAGGCAGCACGGGCACCTCCACGATCACGCCGGTGGGGGTGAACGCCTGGATCTTGGCGGGCACGCCGTTGATGCGCACGGCGTCCGGCTCCAGCGAGAGAGCGAACAGGCCGACGAGCGTGAGGGCGCTGCCCGGCGCCACGCACTGCGGGGAAGCCGACAGCGCCGGCGCGTTGACGGCCGTGCTCTCCTGGGCCACGTTGTTCACCGGATTGGGGTCGCCGCTGGCGCTTTCGACGCTGACCGAATTGAGCAGCGTGCCCGCCAGTTGCGGCTGCACGGCGATGTCCAGGGCGAGGGAGGCCCCCGGTTGCAGCGAGGCGACCGTGCACACCACCGCGCGGCTGCCGGAGCGGCCCAGTTCGCTTGGATCTTGGCTCGGCAATATGGGAGCGGCCACTTCGCCTCCCACGAAGGTGGATTCCACGTTGCAGTCGAGCGCTCCGACGCTTTGCAGCGCGAGCGCCTGTGCCATTGCCGGCTCCGTCGCCTGCGGGCTCAAGGCGGCGGGGGCGCCGCCCGTGCGCGGCAGGGCTTTTGCCGCCGCGCTGCCCGTCACCGACACCAGCGTGATGCGGTCCGGCAGGATGTCGCGCACGACGATTTGGAGGGCCGCACTGGGGCCCTCGTTGGTCAGGGTGACCGTCCAGGTCAACAGGTCTCCCACCAACACAGGGTCCCCATCGTCGCGCAGGGCCACCGACAGATCCGCGCCCAACTGGATTACCGTGATCAGGATCGTCGCGCTGTTGTCGGCGGGGTTGGCGTCGAAGATCTCCAAACTGTCGGCATCCACGATCTGAACGCTGGCGCTGATGGCCAGGCTGGCCTGCTGCAGGCCTTCATCCACTTGCAAGATGATGGTCAGGTTGACGGCCAAGGGCAGGCCATAGTAATCAAGCGCGTTGCCCACGTTGCAGACCAGGACGTTGGGGCTCTCCAGCGCGCAGCTGCCCGCGTCGGTGGAGGCCTCCAGCAGCGTCACGCCCGCGGGCAGCGCGACGACCACCAGGATGTCCCCGCTGACGGGGCTTTGCAGGCCGGCGGCAAACGCCATGGGAGCCGATCCGATGAATTGCCCGATATTCACGGAGGACAGATCCACCGACACGTGCAAGGTCAACACGTCCCCTGGCACCACGGCTTGCGGGGAAGAGCTGACGGTCACGTTCAGATCGACACCGCCCTCCTCCTGAAATTGCGCCGCTTGCAGCATCAGTGAGAACGTCAGGAATAGGGTGGCCAGCCTCAGCGAACGTTGCAGGACTCTCTTCATCGGTTTCCTCCCGTTTTTTGTGCAGCTTGCGCTTGAAGGCCGAATTCTAAGCGACGCTTTCCGGTTTCCTTACAAAGGCAGCCGGCGCGGCTAGAACGCGATTTGCAGGTCCGCCTTCGCTTGCTGCATGCCGGCCTGATTCACGCCCACGCTCAGGTTCAGCGTGCCCCACTCCAGAGGGTGGCTCCACGCGATGGTTGCGTTTTGGAATTGCAGCGCCTCAGTCCCCGCCCACAGCGCCGAAGCCAGCAAGCGGCCCGGCCCGGCGGCCAGGGTCAATGTTCCCAGCAGGGAGCGCGTGCCGCCGGAGGCGGTGCGGGCGGCAAGCGACAGGCGATGCTCGGCCAGGGGAACGTTGATCCTCACCAGCGCGCTCGTCAACTGCAAGGCCTTGTCGAATTGAAGGATGACGGATTGTTCCGGCTGAGACAGGACGGCCACGGTGACGCCGGACTCCACCTCGGTCCCGGAGAGGCTGACGGTGGTGGACAAGGCGATCAAGTCAAACAAATTCGTGCGCAGCGACAGCGCGCCGCGCAACGCATCGTTGGGACGAAACTCCAGGTTCCCCCCCATTTGAATGGGGTCCAGCAGGAACGGGCCAAGCGCCAGTTGCGCCACGGTAAACAGTAAAGGAACTGGCACAGGCGGGAAGATACCCGGAATATAGTCGCTGCACACGACGCTCCCGGCAAACGTGCGGCGCTTGATCACGTTGGGCACCGCCGGATCCGCGCACAAGCCGAAGGTCAATTTTACGGGCACGCCCAGCACCGTCTGGCCCGCCAGAGAGAGGATGTCGCCGAAACGATAGTCTGGGTTTTGCACGGCGGAAAGCCCTTGCGCTTCGCCGGCGAAAGGATAGGTGAACTTGACGTTCTCGAAGATGGCCAGGTTGTCCACCAACAGCCCGAACAGCTGAAAGCGCGTGCGAAAGCGCTTCTTGACGAAGCTCAGCGGCTTGTCCGGCACCACGATCACCTGATTTTGCGCGTCGAAGGCGGCGGCGAAGACCACCTGGGATTGCACTTCGAACAGGCCCAGGAATGCGGTGGCGTCGAGCACGGCGAACTCCGGCCCCGTCACCCCCCACGCCAGGTCGGCGCGGATCGCCATGCCGCTGAGGGTGAGGGAAAGCTTGAGGTTGGTCACCAGGTCCAGCTCAAACTGCACCGATTCGGTCTGCACACCCTCGGGGACCAGCAGCGCAAGCACGTCCAGCGCGCCCAGCTGGCCGCCCGGCGGAGGGGGAACGATTTGCAGGAAGATCGGGGTGGTGGTGTTGCCCGCCAAGAGCAGGCATCCGATCAGTTGCCCGACCGAGACGGCGGCTTCAATTGCTTCGTAACCCACCTGGATCTGGCGCAGCTGTCCGGGGGGTATTTCCAAGGGCGTTTCGATCAGGAACACACGAATGGAGGCGGTCGGGCACTGCACGAAGGGAGTGACCACCACCGCTTGCGCACCTGGGTTGTACAGGGTGTAGCTGGCCCGCGTGGGGCCGCTGTCGGAGCGGATGGGCACGTTCAATGGGGAAAA
>DATCIV010000109.1:0-3356 GCA_036507575.1 Candidatus Bipolaricaulota bacterium
AACGTGCGCTTCCGCGGCCAGGCCGAGGCCATCCTCAACACCAACCTGACGGCGGCGCACGAGATCCCCAAACAACTGCGGCTGCGCAAGATCAGCGGCATCATCGTGGTGGATTTCGTGGACATGCAAAGCCGCGAGCACCAACGAAAGGTGCTGCAAGTGCTCCAGGAAGAGCTCAAGAAGGACCGCGTCTCCAGCGACTACGTGGACATGACCAAGCTGGGCTTGGTGGAGATCACGCGCAAGCGCACCGGCGAAAGCCTGGCCGGCATGCTCAACGGCGACGAGGAAGATGACGCTTGACCTGCCCGATCTGGCAGACCACTTGTGGCGGTTGTTGGCGCAGGTACCGCTAGGAAAGGTAACCACCTACCGCGCCGTGGCCTTGGCATTTGGCGATGCTGCGGCCACGCGCTGGGTCGGGCAGCTGCTGTTGCACCACTCCCATGAACCAAATTGCCCTTGCCATCGGGTCGTCCAATCGGATGGTCACCCGGGGCGCTACATCGCCGGAAGCTTTTTGGTCAAAAAGCAGAAGCTGGAAGAAGAAGGCATAGGCTTTCACGGCGACAAGCTCAATGTGGACTACTATTGCTTTCGGAATTTCGTAGCTGAAAAACCCTTAAGGGCCTTGCGCGCTCTGCAGGAAAAACTCTCCGAGCAGATCCGCGTCCAGCCTTGCGTTCCCATCCCGACGCAGGTCGGCGGAGTGGACGTGGCCTACCCCCGCGAGGGTCAGGGCGTGGCGGCGTACGCCCTGATGGACGTGCAGACGGGGCGCTTGCTGTGGTCCGCCACCGTGCAATTGCAGGTGCGCTTTCCTTACATCCCCACGTATCTTGCCTTTCGCGAGCTGCCGTTGCTGTTGGCGCTCTTGCACGTGGTAAGGGAGCAGGGCAAGCTGGCCCCGGTTGTTCTGGTGGATGGCACCGGCATCCTGCACCCGCGCCATGCGGGGATTGCCAGCCACTTGGGCGTGCTGGCCCAGTGCGCCACCATCGGCCTTACGAAGAAACTGTTGTGCGGCCAGGTGAGGCTGACCGGCATGGGGACAGGTCACATGAGGCCGGTGTTCCTGGGAGAGCGGCTGTGTGGCATGGCTTGGAAAACAAAAGCCAGCGCCAAGCCCGTCTATCTGTCCCCCGGCCATGGGGTGGACCTGGACTTTGTGCACGCGCTGCTGCCCCAGCTGCTGCGCGGCCATCGGCTTCCCGAACCGCTGTACTGGGCGGATCGCTTGAGCCGTGCTTATGAATTGCAATCCCAACTCAACGACGCGTCGTAATGCTGTATGAGGAACACCGAGCCGGTGTTGTCGTACATCCACACCTCTACGCCGTCCGTCGTGATGCAACCGATGCTTTGGTATTGCATGGCGGCAACTGTGGTGCCGGTGCCGATGCCGGGAATGGTGCCCGGCTCAGACGAAAAACTCAGATTCACTGCGCCGCCGTTGGACGGTAACACCTGCACAAAGGCCGGCAAGCCGTGATTGCCTGAGTAGGCGTACGATACCGTTGCCTGCGCCGTGAGCTGGGCGTCCTGGGCAAGCTCAAGCCCGGTGATGGCGTTCGCTGGAGGCGAGGGGGGCTCCCCCAGCGCCTGAAAGCTGATCCTGCCGATGTAATTGCCCCGCTCCGCGCTGAACCATACGTTGCCCGCCGGGTCCAGGGCAAGCTCCAGGGGATGCGTGTCGGGCGGAAGTTGATATTCGGTGATGATGTTGGTCACCGGGTCAAGCACCCCGATGCGCTCGCCTTCGCGCTCGGTGAACCACACCCGGCCGTCGGCGTCCAGCGTCAGGGACAAGGGCTGGCCGATGGTGGGGGTGGCCCATTCGACGACTTCCTGGGTGAGCACGTCCAACCGTCCGATGCGATGGGCATACCCTTCGGTGAACCAGACGTGGTTGGTGTCGTCCAGCGCCAAGTCCACCGCCACGCTGTCGCCGGGCAGGTCGAACAGCAGCAGGGTGCCGCTGCCGGGGTCGAGCTTGGCCAGCACGTTTTGCACGCTGTTGGCGATCCAAAGGTGTCCGTTGACGTCCACCGCCACGGTTTCCGGCATGCTAGGGCCGAAGTAGGCGTTGGCCAGGCTCCACTCGTTGAAGGGGCCGTTGTTGATGGTCGGGGTGAAGACCGCAGCGGGCGCCAGGCCAAGGTTGCCGGGGGTCACCCGCGGGGAGACGAACGTGCTGGTGGCGCTCACGCCGGACTCCTGGGGCGCGACGGTCTGGTGCATGGGAAACGTCGGCAGCAGCGCGTCGAACACAAAGCCGGTCAGGCTCAGCCTGCCCACGCGATTGCCCATCAACTCGCTGAACCAGATTTGGTCCGGGGTCACGGAGGCCATGGCCAGGCCCTGCGGAAAGCTGCCCAAGGTGGGCAGCGCTTCGCTGCTGTAGGTGCCAAACGAGGGCGACAAGCGGGCGAGGCGGTCGCCCGTGCTTTCGCTGAAGTACACGTCGCCCAGATTCCAAATCAAATGGTTGGGGCCGCTGCCCACGGCCCACTCGGTGATCACGTCGGTGGCCGGATCGAGCTCTGCGATTTTGCCGCCGTCAAACTGGGCGACGTACACCTTCCCCACGGCCGGATCGATGGCCAGTCCGGACGGCAAGCTATTGGGCGTGGGGATTTGCCAGGTATGCAATCGGACACCGATCGCCGATTGAGCCGGATTTATCGTCGGAAGCGCGCTGACCCACCACAGCGCCAACACCGCGCACAAGCCAAAACCCCTCAGATTGCTGCTGGTTCTCATGCATTCCCCCTCTGTTCCTCTACGGCGCGAGCTTGTCCCGATTATAGCACGTTGTCAGGGGGTCAGCGCCTGGCGCTGGATCGGGTCCAGCGCCCGCTTTTGCCGCCGCGCTTTTCCAACAGGCACACCTGGCCGATTTCCATCCCCTTGTCTGCGGCTTTGGCCATGTCGTAGACCGTCAGCAGGCCCACCGACACGGCGGTCAGGGCTTCCATCTCCACGCCGGTCTTTCCGCTGGAGCGCACTTGGGCCGTGATGCGCAGGCCGGGCAACGCTTTGTCAGGTTCAATGGTGACTTCGATGGCCGTCAGCGGGATGGGATGACACATGGGGATGAGGTCCCACGCGCGCTTGGCCGCTTGGATGGCGGCCACCTTGGCCACGGTGAGCACGTCGCCCTTGTGGACGCGGCCGCTTGTGATCAGCTTGAGCGTGGCGGGCTCCATCCTGATGGAGCCACAGGCCACTGCGGTGCGGTTCGTATCGGGCTTTTCGCCCACATCCACCATGCGTGCGCGGCCGTGCTCGTCCACGTGAGACAGCTTGGATGCCATGTGCGTTACTCCTTCTTGGGTATTACACCTCTTGGTCAT
>DATCIV010000110.1:0-2794 GCA_036507575.1 Candidatus Bipolaricaulota bacterium
GCTCGCACAGGAAGGTTCAAACCTGTAGAATTGCGTGAGATCGAGCGCATCATTGGCGACAACCTCGTATTTCTTCTAGACGCATGGGCGAAGGAGCAGAGCAAACGTGCTAACGGTTAAGGCAAGAATCCCGCAACGCGACAACTATTCGCCGATCCTGCCGCTGGCCATTCCAGACTTGAATGAAGTCAAGGCTCTTGCCAAGCACCTTCACGCACTCGGCGAGTATTGGCAGGGCGAAATCTTCAGCTGGCCAGCAGAGTACACACCGGAAAGTCGCAAGAAGCCAACTGGATCGAAAATGCGGTTCACCCCCGCAGATTTCTGGATCGGAGAAAGCGGCATTTGGTTCTATTCCTTGATGTGGGAACACGGAAAGAATAAGGAACCAGTCGAGTTCCTGGATGATCGCGGCATCGTCAAGCAACAATAACGGCACGCCAGCCAACCACAAAACCAGCCCCTCTACATCCAGTTCTCCAATTGAAGTCCGACCACGCGCTCAAACTCGCGAGTGTTGTCGGTGACCAAGACCAGATGGTGCGCCAAGGCAGTGGCTGCGATCACCAGGTCGTTCGGCCCGATGGGCGTGCCCGCCCGTTCCAGCTCGTCGCGGATGCGGCCGTAGTGCGCAGCACATTCATCGTCAAAGGGCAACGAGCCAAACGGCGCAAAAAACTTCTGTAACAAGCGCAGGTTCTCGGCGGCGCGCGCGCTGTGATACGCGCCGTAGATCAGCTCCGCCTTGACGATCGAGCACAGTAAGACCTCCTGCGGCGTCCGCTCGCGCAGCCGCGCCACCAGGGCGCGCGAGGCGTTGTTGAGCACCGCGATACACGCGTTGGTGTCCAGCAGGTACACAGCTAACGCCTCCTGGCCTTAGGCGCCAAGGCCTTGCGTGACTCAAACGGCAGTTGCGCCGGGCGCTGCAAAGCCGCTCCCTGCCAGCCGCCGACCACACGGTCGAAGAAATCTTCCGGCCACGCCGACTGGATTTCGCGCTTCACCAGTTCAGCCAAGTACTGCGAGATGCTCAAGCCAACCCGCTTGGCACGTTGTCTGATCTTGATTGCATCGGATTCCGGCAGATACAAATGTAGTTGCGGCATGGTCTCAACCCGCCTTTCGTTGCGTAGAACTTAAAAATATATGTGCTATATTTGCATGGTACTCCGATAACCAGTGATCTTCAAGTCCAGACGTTGAAGTGGACCTCAAGAAATAGCAAGCTGTATACCGTCGTGAACCCGCACCCTATACAATAGTAGGCAACACTCGCTCCTTGTGGAGGGACCGTTGAAGCGCACCAAAATCGTCTGCACGGTGGGGCCCGCCTCAGCCAAGGCGGATGTGCTCACCGACATGCTCAAGGCCGGGATGAACGTGGCCCGCATCAACATGAGCCACGGCAACCACGACACCCACCGCCAATTCATCAACATCATCCGACAAGCGGCCGACCAGCTGGGCGTGCCGCTTGCCATCATCTGCGACACCAAGGGGCCCGGCATCCGCACCGGCGAACTCGAGGGCGACAAGGTTTTCTTCGAGAAAGGGCAGGAGTTGATCCTCACCGAGAAAACCGTGCCGGGCAACGCGCACCGCATCTCGGTGGACTACGCAGGCCTGCACCGCTACCTGGCCAAGGGCAACCTGCTGTGGCTCAACGACGGCGAGATCGAGCTGGAGGTGCTTGGCTTTCAAGGGGAAGACACCGTCTGCCTGGTTAAAAATGCGGGCGTGCTGGGCCCGCGCAAGGGTGTGAACCTGCCCGGCATCGATCTGCCGGGCTTCGACCCTTCCCACGATGACGACGATGTCCGCTTTGCGGTAGAGGCCGGCGTGGATTACGTGTCCGCCTCGTTTGTGCGAAACGCCAAAGACGTCCGGCACGTGCGCGATCTGCTTTCGGGGAGCGACGTCAAGCTCGTGGCCAAGATCGAAACGCGGCAAGCGGTCGAGCGCATCGACGAGATCCTGCCCCTGACCGACGTGGTGATGGTGGCCCGCGGGGACCTGGGGGTGGAGATCCCGGTCGAGCGCGTGCCCCTGGTGCAAAAGGACCTGGTGCGCCGCTGCAACGCGCTCGGGAAACCCGTCATCATCGCTACCCAAATGCTCAAGAGCATGGTCAAGGAGCGCCGTCCCACCCGCGCCGAGGTCACCGACGTGGCCAACGCCATTCTGGACGGCACGGACGCCATCATGCTCTCCGAGGAGACGGCTATCGGAGACCATCCGGCCTTGGTGGTGGACACGATGCGGCGCATCGCGCTGGAGGCCGAACAAAGCGAGCAAGTCTATCACAACGCCCCCGTCAGCGCGGACACCGCCGACGCCATCAGCGATGCCGCCTGCCGCGTGGCTGAGGCCGTCGGCGCCAAGGCCATCATCCCCACCACCAGCTCCGGCGGCACCGCGCGGCTGGTGGCCAAGTCCCGTCCCAAATTGCCCATCATCGCCGTTACCTACAGCCAGCGGGTGCGCAACCAGTTGGCGTTGGTGTGGGGCGTCCACGCGCTGCTCACCGAACTCCAACAGGCAGGGGACGCCGAGCGCATGATGCGCCACTCCATCGAGGTGGTGCTGGCGGCCGGTTTGCTGCACAAGGGCGACCTGACCGTGGTCACGGCCGGCATGCCTTTCGGGGTGTCCGGCTCGACGAACCTGATCAACGTGGATGTGGCCTGATGCCGGGAAAAGCCAAGTCTGACGGCGAACGGGAAGGCGCTGATCGCAAGCCCGAATTGTCCTTTGCATTTGGCCAATCCGCTGAACCGCCCCTTGACGTGCC
>DATCIV010000111.1:0-2292 GCA_036507575.1 Candidatus Bipolaricaulota bacterium
GTGGCCATCATGACGTTCGGCCTCGCCTACATCCTGCGGGAGGCCTACGTCTCCGGCTTCACGTTCCCCGGCTTCGTGTATTACCTGACGCTGCAGTTCATCCCCCGCTACGTCAGGGGCGTTATGTTCATGCTCTCCGCCGGCGGGCTCATCCTCTACTCCCTCCTGAAGCTCAACCACTCCATCGTGTCCGCCGTGATGCCCGCCCGAAACGGCAGCGAGAGCATCGTCAACATGATCTACAACCAGCGCGCACTCCGGCGCGGCCCCAAGATCGTCGCCATCGGCGGCGGCACCGGGCTGTCGACGCTTCTGCGCGGCATCAAGGAGTACACAACTAACCTCACCGCCATCGTCACCGTCGCCGACGACGGCGGCAGCTCGGGCCGGCTGCGCGAAGAGTTCGGCATGCTGCCCCCCGGCGACATCCGCAACTGCCTGATCGCGCTTGCCGAGGACGAGTCTCAAATCGCCTCGCTGTTCCAACACCGCTTCCGCGACGGCTCGGGCAGCCTGGACGGCCACTCGCTGGGGAACTTGATCCTGGCGGGGTTGCAGCAGCGCACGGGCCGGTTCGAGGCGGCGGTGGAGGAGATGAGCCACTTGCTCAAGGTGCGAGGCCAGGTGCTGCCCACCACGCTGGAGGACGTCAAGCTGGTGGCCGAGATGGAGGATGGCGCTGTCGTCACCGGCGAGGTGGCCATCGCCGAGGACCCGCGCCGCATCCGGCGCATGAGCCTTTCCCGCGCCCAGGTGAAGCCCTATGAAAAGGTGCTGGACGCCATCGAGCAGGCGCAGATCGTGGTGCTGGGCCCGGGCAGCCTGTTCACCAGCATCGTCCCCAATCTGCTGGTGGAAGGGGTGTCTCAAGCCATCGAGCGCTGCAATGCGGTCAAGGTGTATGTGGCCAACTTGATGACCCAGCCAGGCGAAACCGATGGTTTTGCCCTGTCCGATCACCTGCGCGCGCTGGGCAATTACTACAACCTCAACACCTTGAACTGCGTGATCGTCAACAACGAGCCCTTCCCCGCTGCGTTGCAGGCGCAGTACGCAAGCGAAGGCGCCGCCCCCGTGCGCATCGACAGCGTTTCCTCGCTGACCGATGCCAAGGTCATCGCCACGCCCCTGTGCCAGGTGGTGGCGCTCGAAGGCAAGCAGACGCTCAAGCACGATCCCATCCGCCTGGCCCAGCAGATTTTGCAGCAGGTGAAGTAAACAGGCCAACTCCCCTCTGCCTCCCTCGTTCTGATGAACGGGTTTTCGGCGTAATAGACGAAATGGGAACCTAGCGGTTGAGGATGTCGTGGATGAGCTTGAGGCCTGGGCTCAGGACGAGTTGCGCAGCGTCAACGGACAGATCGAGTTCCTGCTGCGCCAAGCGCTGCAAAAGCGCAAGGGAAAAGGGAACGACGAGGGGAAAACGCAGGGCAAGCCTCGCTCTCGGTGAGCGCCGCTCCCCTGGAGCGGGGCTTGCACAATGCATTGCCGAGGTAGAACATGTACAGGCAAGAGAATGAAAGCTTCCTTTGAGGAGGAATACCTATGCCGCTGACTGAGTCCCACATGCTGGCGCTTGGCACGCCCGCCCCCGACTTCAAGCTCCCCGACGTGGTGAGCGGAAAGACGATCTCGCTTGGAACGTTCAAGGACAAGCAAGCCCTGCTGGTGATGTTCATCTGCAAGCACTGCCCGTTCGTGGTGCACGTGCAGTCGCAGCTGGCGCAATTGGGCAAGGACTATCAATCCCAGGTCGGGATCGTGGCCATCGGCTCCAACGACGTGGATCAGGAGCCCGACGACGCGCCGGCGCAGCTCAAGAAGATGGCGCAATCGCTAGGCTTCACCTTCCCGTATTGCTACGATGCATCCCAAGCGGTGGCCAAGGCCTACACCGCCGCATGCACGCCGGACTTCTTCCTGTTCAACCGGGAGCGAAAACTCGTCTACCGCGGACGCCTGGATGCAAGCCGCCCCGGCAACAACGAGCCGGTCACGGGTAAAGATTTGCGCGCGGCCATCGATGCGGCGCTGAGCGGCAAGCCGGTCTCAAAAGATCAAAAGCCAAGCGCCGGGTGCAACATCAAGTGGAAGCCGGGCAACGAGCCGCCGTATTAGGGTCTGTCTTCAAAGTGGAAGGCCTGGTAGGGCCGGCTGTGCCGGCCAAGGCCCGCGCAGCGGGCCCTACGGATGCGCACCTTATTGACCGCTTAAGCTCTTGATGTAGGCGATCAGCCCGTCCAACTGCTCCTGGCTGAGCTGCGGGTAGGGCGGCATGAAGTTCCCAAAATT
>DATCIV010000112.1:0-2747 GCA_036507575.1 Candidatus Bipolaricaulota bacterium
CAGGGGATCAAGTCCGCTTACATCGAAGAATACGGAGACGTGGGCGAGATGGATGTGCTGATCGACCGCCACTCCGGAGACATCCACATCAAGCTGGCCGATCGGACCGAGGAGTTCAACCTGCGCGACCTGGGCAGGATCGCCACGCGCAAGGCCGAAGACACCATCCACCAGGAGATCCTGCGCTACCGCCGGGACATGATCCACGAGCGGTATCGCACCCGCGTCGGGGAGATCATCAACGGTTCGGTTCACCGCTTCGAGGGCGGCAACGTGTGGATCAACCTGGGCCAGGCCGAGGCGCTTCTGCTGGAGAAAGAGCGCATTCCCGGCGAACGGTACCAGGTGGGCAGCACGTTGCGCGCCTGCCTGTTCAGCGTGGAGCGGACCGGGGGAGATCCTCGGCTGCTGGTGTCGCGCGCGAAGCCTGAATTCGTGCAGAGCCTGCTGCGCCTGGAGGTGCCCGAGCTGGAGCGGGGCCTGCTGCAGGTGGAGGCGATCGCGCGCGAACCCGGCGTGCGCACCAAGATCGCCCTGCGCTCGCTGTCCCCCGACATCGACCCGGTCGGCACGTGCGTCGGGCCGGGCGGCACGCGCATCAAGAGCATCGTGCGCGAACTCCACGGCGAGAAGGTGGACGTGGTGCGCTGGAGCGAGGACGTCGGCCAACTGATCCAAAACAGCCTCTCGCCCGCGACCGTGGTGCGCATTCACCTGGAGAAGGAGCAGCGATACGCCCAGGTGATCGTGCGCGACGACGAGTTGTCTTTGGCCATCGGCAAGGGCGGCCAGAACGTGCGCCTGACGGCGAAGCTGACGGGCTATCAAATCGACGTCACCAGCTTGCAGGAGTTGGAGCAGGCCAAGGCTCAAGCGCAAGTGCAAGCTGAACCAACCCAAACTGCAGAGGAAAGCGCTCCCGCCGCGGAGGCCCCAGCGGCTTCAGAAGCTTCTGAAGCCGCAACGGCAACCGCAGACGGCCCCGACCCAAGCGCCTGAGAGGCGTGGCCCCGTCAGCGGGCCTCTTCCCATGAACGACACGCACGGCTCTTCAAGCTCAAATCCCAACCGGCCCGCGCGCAAGCCCTCGTTGCGTCAGCGTTTCTTCGAGTGGGTCTATCGCTGGGTGCGCTATCGCGCCTGGTGGGTGCTGTTCCTGGGCCTGCTGTTATCTATGCTGGCCCTGTACGCCGTCCGGGATCTGCCGATTCGCGAGTCCATGCTGGACTTGCTGCCCAAGGACGACGAGCTGGTCGAGCGGTTCAAACTGCGCATTTCAGAGCTTCAGCAGTCGGATTCCCTGATCATCCTGCTGCAATTGGATCATCCGCCCGCTTCTCTGGTGGCAGGCGAACAACGTCTGCAGCCGATCGCCGAGCAAATCGTGCTGCGGCTGCGGCTCCACGAGGGAATCCAGGCGGCAGGCTATCAACTGGACCCGAAAATCGTCACCTTCGAGGAATTGGCCGACGACCCCGCACGCCTGGCGGAGCTGGAGGCCGCGGTGGCCGCCTTGCAGGCGGGTTCGGGGGGCTTCACCCAACTCATCGGGCAACAGGATTTCGCCGAGGAGTACGAGCAAATCAGCGCCCAGATCCTCGACTTCATCGAAGGGCTCGGCGAGGGCAAGAACATGGACTTGGGCTTGTTCGGCGAGCTCATTGACACCTTGCAGGACTACAACGCCCGGTGGATCGAGGCGCTTGGCCAATTCGAGCCCCAGCTGCAGCAGACCCAGGAGCGGGTGGACGCCCTGCAAGGCCTGCTGCGGGCGCTGGAGTCGGATTTGAACAGGACGGTGCTGGATGTCTCCCCGGATGGGCGGTCGCTGCGCATCGTGGTCCAACCCGGCCAACCTTCATACGTGAGCTTGCAGTTCAACAAGCAGGTGGTCCAGGCCGTGCAGGAAACCCTGGACGCCATCCTGCCGCGGGGAGGGGACGTCCGACGCTACGTGGCAGGGAACTACTCCTTCACCGCGGAAAGCAATCAAATCATGCGGCTGGACATGTTCAACACCACCTTGATCTCCATCGCCGGCATCGCCCTGATCTTCCTGCTCACCTTCCGCGGGGTGCTGTACCCGCTGTTGATCGTGATCCCGCTGTCCATGGGCACGGTGTGGATGACGGCATGGGCCAAGTACGTCCTGGGCGGCTATAACCTGATCACCTCGCTGCTGCCCAGCCTGCTGCTGGGGTTAGGCATCAACTACGGGATCTTCTTCCTCAGCCGTTTTCTGGAAGCCCGGCAGGCGGGCAAGGGGGTCAGCGGCGCCCTGCACGAGGCCATTCTCTACAAGGGCGACGCCATGCTCAGCAGCGCCATCACCACGGCGTTGGTGTTTTTCGTGATGATGCTGTCCCGCTCCAATGGGCTGTACGAGATGGGCTTGGTCGCCGGGTTCGGCGTGCTGGCTTCGGTGTTCCTGACCTTGTTCCTCCTGCCCGCGCTGATCGTGGTCAGCCACCTGGTGCTGCGGCGGCGGCTGCACCGCCCGCCGGGGTACCGCTGGCAGCTGTCCTGGGTGGTGCAGGGGGTGCTGCGGGCCCGGCTGCTGGTGATCGCGCTTTTTCTGCTGCTGACGGCCGGCATCGTGGGGCCGGCGGCTCAAGTGCGCATCCAGTTCGTAACATCCGACTTGATGGTCAGCGGCCTGCCCACCCAACAAGCCAGGGAGGTCATTCGAGCTGCCGGTTTTTCCGAGGATACCGGCGATTACTTCCTCTTCTTCCTGCCCTCCCAGG
>DATCIV010000113.1:0-4911 GCA_036507575.1 Candidatus Bipolaricaulota bacterium
GCGCCGCCCTTGGTGGGCAGGGCCTCGCCGCAGCCGAGGGCCGCGCGCAAGAAGGCCTCGGACTTGTGCACTTCCACGCGGGCAAGGGCCTCATCGCTCATCTGAAGCACTGCCTTGGCGTTTACCCCGGCCCAGCCGGCAAAGGTGAGCACGGACTCTGCCGTGACCACAAAATCCTGCCACGCGGTTTCTGCAAGCATCCCCTTCAGCGTCATCGTGTTTTTCAGGATGCCGGCCCCTGCCGCTGCATCGCCGGCGATGGGGTTGTAATCCGGGTCGTTCTCGCCTACCAGGATGTTCAGAAACCGTTGCGCGCCGACCTGCAAGTCGCTGAGGGTGGGCGTAGTCCAGGCAAGAGACGCCTCTTGCAGCGCGTGCTCCAGTTTGGCGACGAGCTCCGTGGCCAATTGAACGGCTCCTTCAGGGGTGGGCGGCTGTGCTTGTCCCTTGCCCAGGCTGACCATTAAGGCGAGACTCAGGAAAGCGACGATCGCTTGTTTCATGAATGTACCTCCTGTTTGGCGATACGTTAGCTTAGCTACGTTGCAGGTGGACGTCCCATGGACTGTGCGTCAAGACGAGTCAAACGAGGTCAACGAGGGCTCGTTCGCCAGTTTGTACCCGAAGCCGCGCACGGTGAGCAGGCGCTTGGGGGTTTTGGGGTCCTCCTCCAGCTTCTTGCGCAACAGATAGACGTACTTCTTGACGTCCTGGGGCATGGCGAACTGGTCGTCGCTCCACACCTGCTTGATGATTTCCTCGTTCGAGAAGATGCGGCCCGCATGGGCGGCCAACAGCTTGAGCAGCTCGTATTCGCGGGGGGACAGGACGATGGGTCGGTCGTCCAGGCGCACGCTCTTGGCGTGATCGTCGATCACCAGGCCGCCGCTTTGGATGAGGCCGTTTCGGCTGGAGGTCGCGGGAAAAACCGGCAAACCGGGCGCAGCAGCGAAATCCTGCGCTGGTCGCGCCGCTCCCGCCGAAGCCGATGCAGCGCGCGGCGACCAGAACAGGAACACGACGATCAACATGCCAATCCCCAGCGCGACCGCGGCAAAGGTCCACAGGATCGTCTGTAACAGCCGGCTCAACAAGTCGACTTGCAGCGGGAGCTGGGAGAAGCCCAAGCGAACGTAGCTGTTGGAGTCCACAGGTTCCAGCGCCTTGCGCAGGGTGCGTCGCACGTCCACATAAGGGTAGCCCGATGCCAGGGTGTGTTGCGCCATTACCACCGCGTTCTGCAAGGGCGCAAACTCCAGTTGGGCTTGATCCACCGTGTAACTGCGCCTCTCGGCCAGGATCTCGCCCAAATAGGCGACCTGGGCGTAGATCGCATCCACGCCCACGCGGGCATCCACCAGGGTCTGCAAGCCCGCCTTCAGCTCAGCGAGCGCTTCAAGCCGTCGGGCAGCTTGTTCGTCCAAGTCCCTGGGGTCGACGTCAGCGGGCGGGCCTTGCGGGATTTTTTCGAGGAAGACCGTGATGTGGTCCTGCACTTGGTCGGCGAACGTGCGCGCGTACTGCTCGACGCGTTGGTTGAACTGCCACGTGAGTTCGCTGGAGAACTGGACGCTTAAGGCGGTGGCCAAGCCGGCGCTGATCAACACCAGCAGCGCGCAGGTAACGATCAACAGCTTTGGTTGGGGTCCTACCATCTCATTCGTTGTACCGAATCCCTTGCTGCCTCACAAGCGTGGAAGATTGCCTCTAGAGCGCATCCACCTTGCGCCACTGGCGCACGGCGGCAAACCCGGTCAAGGCCATACAGCCCAGCGCGCCCGTCAGCCCCAGCAGCAGGTGCACGGCGGATGCGCCGATCTCGCTGTTGGGGTCGAGCAGCACCTGAAGGGTGAAAAACGGGTTGAAGGGGGGCGTAAACAGCGTCAAGCCGAAATAGGCGATCAGCAACACGTACTTGATCTTGAACTGTGTGATATCCGCATAGGGCGTCAAGCTCAACCACAAGCCAAAGCCGCCCCACACCTGAGCCTGCAACCACAAATAGACCAGGGACAGCCACGCCGTCCAGCGCAAGTGGAACAACTCGAAGAAGACCACCCACAGCGGCAGGGTCAACGCCAGCAGCAGGCTGACCCTTAACACCAAGGAGATCAAGTAAGGCCCAAGCCGCTTGCTGTACTGCAGCCGCCACAACCGCTGCGGGTCCCCGTGCACCTGCCCGAAATTGGTGGCGTAAATGCAAAGCAGCACGGAGGTGAAATAGGGGAAGAAGGCCGCCATGCTCGGGGTCGTGGCAGCAGCTCGGATGGGCAAGCTGCCAGGCAGCACCGCCACCAGCACCAGCCCCGACAGGAACAAAAAGCTCTGGGACCAGGAAAAAAACAGGGAATCCACTGCAACCAGCCGTTTCACAACCCCACCTCCGCCACGATCAGGCGATACGTTTGCCCTGGGTCGAGGTTTGCATACGAGCCGGGTTCCTGGTGCCATGCGCCCAACACCGTGGCGTGGGGCTGTTGCTCTAGCGCCCAGGCCCACAGCTGCGCGATGGCCTTGGGCAGCTGCTTGGACAACTCCAGCCTCGGCAGCTGGTTGAGCCTGTACTCTTTGGCCTTGTCAGGCGAGAGAGCGCCGAGGTCATAGACGATGCCCCGGTGCAGCAGCCAGGCGCGCTCCAACTTGAGCGGGCTTTGAACCCGCAGATCGAGGTCTCCCTCCCAGGTCCAGATGAGCGGAGCAGCGCCGCCCTCTGCCGCCAACACCAACTGGCGCAGCTGCTGCGGTTGCGCCTGGAAGACCACGTCCACGCCCGGGTCGAGCCGATACTCCAGATCGAACAGGTGTTGCCCCCGATCGGTGGGCAGCCGTTGGCTGACGGCGGTTTGCGCCGAGAAGGAAAGCGCAAGCGGCTCCTTGCGCAGCGCAAACATGCCCAGCCAGGTTTGCTCGTAGACCGTGCCATCGGGCAGCGCCAGGTCCAAGCCGTACTCGGACATGGTCAGCGGGCGGGCGTGATGCGGTTGCAGGATCAACCAGAGCGCCACCCCGGCCACGGCAGGCCAGCCGGCCAGGGCGGGCCAGGTGAGAGGCCTGCGCACCGTCCACCAGGTCAACAACCCCGCGATGCCGACGAACACGCCCAACAGCGCGGCGATCAAGGTGCGGCCGGGATAGGGAAGCACCTGTTGCAGGAACGCCTCGCGGGCTGCGTCTTCGAAGTTGATTTCACCCTCCAGGGGGACGCCCCCTTGCAGGGCTTTCCACAGTTCGGCGGGCGCTTCGACGGCCAGCGGATCGATCGTCGCCAACCAGATCCGGCCGCGGCCCACCGTGCGCTCCAGCAGGATCGGAAAACCCTCCATTTGCCAGGCCACTTCGCCTCGCACCTTGCCGGTGAGCACGGGCGCCACGACGCCCTGCAGCGTAACGCCTTGCACCGCTTCAGGCTCCAGCGGCAACCAGGGCGCCAGCCAAGGCGCCTGTTGCACGTACCAGTTTGCGCCCGTCAGCAGCACCAGCTCTCCGCCCAACATCACCCAATGCAGCAAAGCTTGTTGCTGGTTGGGTTTCAGGGTGTTTGGGTCAAATCGTCCCATGTACAACCGCTGGATGGAGGCAAAGGCCGCCGCGTGACTGGGAATGTCCTGCGCTGAAACCGAGAAGACCGTCTCCCCGCTGGGCAAGGCGCCGGGGAAGCCCGTTTCGCTCAGTGCAATCACGAAGGGTCCCGTATGGCTGACGTCGCGCAGGTCCAGCTCCTGCCGCGCGACCACCTCGCCCGACTCGTTCTCCAAGCGGACCTGAAGCGGATACACCGTGGCGTGCAGCGGGAACAGCAGGGTCCAATTCTGACTGGCGCGCTGGCCCAGGCGCACGGGCTGACTCAAGGTCTCCGTGAACACGCCGTGCCAAGGCGTCTCGACGGTTTGAGAGAGGACCAAACGGCCCTCCAGCAGCTGACCTTGATGCTCGACGCGCACGCGCACGGGCGTGACCGCTTCGTCCATCACCTGCCCGGCAAAGCCCGCCTCCACCTGCAGGTCCGTATCGGCGTACGCGCCGACCGCGCCTGCGATCACGATGAAAGCCAGTGCCGCAACCGCCTTTCGCACCATGCGGCCATTGTACCCCATGAAGCGGACTCGGTGACAAGCACGCGCGCAAGGGCGCGCGCTTTGACAGACGCCCGGCTTTTGCGCACACTGCCTGCATGCATCTGGAACCGCTGCTGGACGAGCAGGAACGCCGCTTTGGGACGCCGGAAACGCTGTGGATCGTGCAGCGCATCGGCGCGGATGAGCTGGCCATGGTGCGCGGCAGCACGAAGGCGCGTCGCACGCACGATGTCACCTTCTTCATCCTGGACGGCCCCAAAGTGGTGGTGATCAAGAAACCCTTCTTCCCTCCGGGCGCCTATCGCGTGCCCAGCGGGGGCGTCCATCCCGGCGAGGCGTTCGAAGCCGGCGTGCAGCGCGAGGCGCTCGAAGAGACCGGGCTCTCCATCCGTCTGGATCGCTACCTGCTGCGGGTGGAGGCGTGCTTCGTCTGCGGCGGCGAGCGGGAGCGCTGGTTTACGCACGTGTTCAGCGCTCGGGCGGTCGAGGGCGCCCTGGGCGCCAGGGACACGCACGAGATCGCCGAGGTGCGCTGGTCCACGCTGGAGGAGCTGCAGGGGCCGATCCGAAAGGTGTTGCTTGCGACCCAGCGCGGGTTGTTCGCGTATCGCGTCGCGCTCACGGACAAGGCCGTTTCGCTGCTCGACAAGTTTCCCCCCTCTTCCAAGCTGGGGAGAGGGATGGGGTGAGGGTTGATTTAGGGAGGTTTCATGGACTTGGGGCTTCAAGGAAAAGTGGTGGCGGTGGCCGCTGCCAGCAAAGGGCTGGGAAAAGCGGTCGCCTTGCGCCTCGCGCAGGAAGGGGCGTGCGTGGGCATCTGCGCGCGCAGCGCCGA
>DATCIV010000114.1:0-8890 GCA_036507575.1 Candidatus Bipolaricaulota bacterium
CCGGCGTGGCCGAAGCGGTCGTACTGGGCGCGCTTGTCCGGGTCGCTGAGGATCTCGTAGGCCTCAGCCGCCTCTTTGAAGCGCTCGGTGCTGCCTTTGCCCTTGTTCAGGTCGGGGTGGTACTGCTTGGCCAGCTTGCGGTAGGCTTTTTTAATATCCTCCGCGCCGGCGGTGCGCTCCACCTCCAGGGTTTCGTAATAATCGCGCTTGGCCACAGGGGTCCTTCTTATTTATCCTCGTCGTCTTTGACCACTTCGGCGTCAATCACCTCAGCGTCGGCGTCCTGGCTCTTGCGCTCGTCGCTTGAGGCGTCGCTCTTGCCGCCGTCGGTGGCGCCGGGGCTGCCGGCCCCTTGGTAGATCTGCTTGCCCAATTCCAAGGTAGCCTGCTGCAACTCCTCTACGGCGCGGTTGAGGTCGCTTGCATCCGCTTCGCCTTTGAGCAGCTCCTTGAGCTGGTCGATCTTCGTTTGGATCGTCTGCTTGACGGCGCTTGAGACCTTCTCGCCGTGCTCGGCAAGCAGCTTTTCCGTCTGGTAGACGGCCTGGTCCGCCTGGTTGCGCGCCTCGATCTGCTCCAGTCGCTTCTTGTCCTCCTCGGCGTGCTGGTCGGCCTCGGACTTCATGCGCTTGATCTCTTCCTCGGTCAGGCGCGAGGTCTCCCGGATCTGGATTTGCGAGGACTTGCCGGTGGCCTTGTCCTTGGCGCCCACGTTGAGGATGCCGTCGGCGTCGATGTTGAAGGTGACTTCGATCTGCGGCACGCCGCGCGGGGCGGGCGCGACGCCGCCGAGCTTGAACATCCCCAGGCTCTTGTTGTCCTTGGCCAGCTTGCGCTCGCCCTGCACCACGTGGATGTCCACCGCGCTCTGCCCGTCCTCGGCGGTGGTGAAGGTTTTCGTTTTCTCGCAGGGAATCGTGGTGTTGCGCTCGATCAGGGGCGTGGCGACGCCGCCCAGCGTCTCGATGGACAGCGTGAGCGGGGTCACGTCCAGCAGCACGATCTGGTCCACCTCGCCGGCAAGCACCGCGCCCTGGATCGCGGCGCCAAGCGCGACCACCTCGTCGGGGTTGATCTCCTTGTTGATCTTGCCGGGCAGCACCTGCTCCACCAGCTCCTGAACCCGGGGGATGCGCGTGGAGCCGCCCACCAGCACGACCTGATCGATGTCCTTGGCGCTCATCTTGCCGTCCTTCAGGGTGCTTTCCACCATGCGGATCGAGCGCTCCAGGTAGTCGTTGACCAGGCTCTCGAACTTGGCGCGCGTGAGGCGGCGCTCCAGGTGCTTGGGGCCCGTGGAGTTGGCGGTCAGGTACGGCAGGCTGATCAGCGTTTCCTTCTTGGTGGAAAGCTCCTTCTTGGCGGACTCGGCAGCGTCCTTGAGCCGCTGCATGGCGCTGGGGTCGCCTTTGAGGTCCATGCCGGTGTCCAGCTTGAACTCCGAGGCAAGCCAGTCCATGATGCGATCGTCGAAGTCCTTGCCGCCCAGGCGCGAGTCCCCGCCGGTCGAGATGACCTCGAACACCCCGTCCCCGATCTCCAGGATCGAGATGTCGAACGTCCCGCCGCCCAGGTCGTAGACCAGGATGCGCTGGTCCTTCTCCTTGTCCAGCCCGTAGGCCAGACTGGCCGCGGTGGGCTCGTTGATGATGCGGGCCACGTCCAGCCCTGCGATCTTGCCCGCGTCCTTGGTGGCCTGGCGCTGCATGTTGTTGAAATACGCCGGACAGGTGATCACGGCCTTGGTGATCTTGCCGCCCAGGCGCTCCTCGGCGTCCGCCTTGAGCTTGCCCAGGATCATGGCCGAAATTTCCTCGGGCGAGTACTCCTTGCTGGAGGTTTTTGTCTTGATCTTCACGCGAAAGTCGGTGCCCATGTGGCGCTTGATCTCCATGATCGTGCGCTGCGGGTTGGTCACCGCCTGGCGACGGGCCAGGGTGCCCACCAGCCGCTCGCCTTCCTCGGTGAAGGCCACCACGGACGGCGTGATGCGCTCGCCCTCGACGTTGGGGATGATCTCGGGCTTGCCGCCTTCCATGATGGCGATCTCGGACATGGTGGTGCCTAAGTCAATGCCGACGATTTTCTCTTTGGCCATGGTTACTCCTTTTTCTCTTGCTGATCAGGTGCGGGCTGCGCCTTGGGCTTGCTGACCGTGACCCGGCTGGGCCGAAGCAGTCTGCCCGCCCGGCGGTAGCCGCTTTCGAATTCTTGCAAAACAACGTGAGGCGCTTGATCGGACTCCACCGCCATCAGCACCTCGTGCCAGGCGGGGTCGTACTTGGCCCCCACCGCCTCGATGCGGTGTATGTCCTTGGAATCCACGTAATCCTTGAATTTGGTAAAAATGCGCTCCATGCCCTCGATGAAGGGCTGCTGCGCGCCGCCCTGCGCCAAGGCGTCGAACGCGCGCTGCAAATCGTCGTACAGGGGCAGGATCTCCTTGAGCAGCCGATCCTCGATCAGGGTGAACACCTCGGCCTGCTCCTTCTCCTTGCGCTTGACGTAATTTTGAAAATCCGCCTGGGCGCGCTTGAGACGATCGAGGTGTTCCTTCAGCTGCGCGTCCTTCTCTTGCAGCTGGGTTTTCAGGGCGTCCAGTTGCTCCTGCAACGAGGGCCCTTCATCGGCGGCCGCGTCCGCCGCGGCAACTTGAGCCGGGTCCAGCGCGGGGGCGCGCTCTGGGTCCTGGGTCATTGCAGCGCCACCTCCTGCGCTTTTTCGCTCAGGGTCAGGATCGTCTTCAGGCGATTGCCCACGTATTGCGTGGCCGAGAAGCAGCGGGCGTAGTCCATGCGCAGCGGCCCCAGCACCCCCAGCACGCCGGAGTAACCGTACCCCATGTACACCAGCGCGTAATCCCGCAGCTCGGAGAGCCCGTTCTCCCTGCCGATCTGCACCTGCACCTGCTCGCCGATCTCCAGCTGCTTGAGGGCGTCCACCAGCCGCGGCTGGTCCTCCAGCACGGCAAGCAGCTGGCGCGCGCCTGCGGCTTCGCCTGCGCTGTCGTCGAACACCCGCTGCAGCAGGTTGATCACCCCTTCCAGCGACAAGCGCTGGGCGGTGCGCAGGTCGATGATCTCGCGCAGCAGCGTGAAGGCGGCGCGGATGTGGGGGTTGACCCAATCCCCGCCTTCGAGCTCGAAGAACTGGTTGACCTGCACGCGGATCTCCTCCAGCGTGCGCCCCTGGAGCTGCCGCTGTAGCAGGGCGTTGATGTCGGCCAGCTGCTCCTCGGACAGGCGCGCGGCGATGAAGCGGCTTTCCACCAACCCCAGGTCCGACACCACCACGGCAAGCACCGTCTTCTCGTCCACCTTGACCAGCGAAATGTGCTTGAGCTTGGTGGCCTCCAGCTTGGGCGTGAGCACAAAGCCAAGCAGCCCCGTCAGGCTGGCCAGCAGCAGCGCCGTGCGGTTGAGCAGTGCCTCGATCTCCTGGCGCTGGAACTCGTAGCTTTCGGTCAGGGCGAAGTTCTCGTGGTGCGTCAACTCGCCCAGCTCCAGCAGCCAGTCGGCGAAGAAGCGGTAGCCGCGTTGCGACGGCACCCTTCCCGCCGAGGCGTAGGGTTTAAGGATGTGGCCCTGCCGTTCCAGGTACTTCATGTCGTTGCGGATGGTGGCCGAACTGACCGACAGCCCCTTCACCTCCATCAATTGTTGGGAGCTGACGGGGATGCCGGTTTTGATGTAGCGGTCCACGATCTCGGTCAAAATCAAGCGTTTTCTGGAATCCATTAGCACTTTATCCCATTGACTGCTAAACGCATGATAGCGCCCCTCCCGCGCTTTGTCAAACCCTGCGCGCCCTCTCCCCGTCTGACTGCCAGTGCGTCCATCCCGCCAGTGGGGGGCCGCTTCAACGCCAAGATACTTGAGAACAGCAGCCCTTTCTTGACGGCTCCGAATGCGACAAGTAAGATGGCGGTCGAAGATCCACCAACGGGGCTTTGGCTCCACGCAGCGGCAGGCGCAGCCCACACACTCAACCTTAACGCGTGGGTCAGGCCGCTCACCATCACGACAGCACATGGGGGAATATGCAGGTTCAAAGCAAGAAGACCAGCCCAAGCACGTACACGCTCACCATCGAAATTTCGGAACAGGCCGTATCTCAGAAAATCGAGGAGGTCTTCCGCCGCGTCTCGCAGGAGGCCGTGGTCTCAGGTTTTCGCCGCGGCAAGGTGCCCAGGCGATTGCTGGAACTTCAGCTGGGCAAGGACTTCCTGGACCAGGAAGTGCAAAGCGCCCTGATGGAGGAGGCCGTCCCTCAGGCGCTGGAGCAGGAGTCGTTGCGCCCGCTGTCGCACCCCGAGACGCGCGTGGTCTCCTACGAGGCGGGCAAGGCGTTTTCATTCGAGCTGGACGTGGAGGTCTTGCCGGAGGTCCAGTTCCCCGACCTGTCCCAGATCACCGTGGAATCCGAGCCCGACGCCGCCCCCACCGACGGGGACGTGGAGCGGATTTTGGAGGATTTGAAGGTCCAGCACGCCACGCTGCTGCCCAAGGACAAGGAGCAGCCGGCGATGCTGCAGGACGTGGCCGTGGTGCAGCTGCCGCACGGCCAGCAGCGTGAGATCATGCTCACTCCAGAGAGCGAGTTGTCCAAACAGCTGGTGGGGCACCGCGCCGGGGAAACCGTGCAGGTCAAGCTGGAGGACCAGGAGTTCTCCCTGTCCCTGAAGGCGCTCAAGCGGATGGAAAAGCCGGACCTGGAGGAGTTGGCCTCCGTGCTGGGCAAGGACCACCAGGAAGCGTTGCTCGTGGAGATCCGGTCCCAGTTGCAGGAGCGCCTGGACCACGAGCGGGCGCAGCGCACGCGTTACAAGGTGTTGGACGCCGTCATCGCGGCGACCCAGGTGCCCGTGCCGCCGCGTCTGAAAGAGGAAGTCATCCACCACGAGTTGGACCAACTCGAGCGCAGCGGCCGCGTGGGAGCGTTGGATGAAGCCGACCGCGCCTCGTACGCCGAAGGGGCGGAGCAGCGCCTGCAACGCGAGGTGGCCTTGGAATCCTTCAAGCGACAGCACATCGAGTTGAAGCTGACGGATGAGGCGTTCGAGTCCCTGCTGGAGGCCGAAGCCAAGGCGCGCAGCCTGAACCCGGTGAAGTTCAAAGCGCTGCTGGAGCGTGAGAAATCGTTGCACCGCTTCCGGGGTCAAAAAGAAGATGAGCGCGTGCTGGACTACCTGATGTCCCACGTACAATTGACCCAGCCCAAGCCGGCGGCCAAGGCCCCGATTGAAACCAAGGCGCAGGCGGACGAACCCGCGGCGGACCAGTCTGCGGCGGATAAATCCGCAAGGCCCAAGGGCGGCGCCAAAAAAGCAGCGCCCAAAGCCGCCGCAAAGGCCGCACCCAAGAAGCCGGCGGCCAAAGAGGGCGCAAAGCCCGCCAAAGCCAAAGCCGCACCCAAGGCCAAGGCAACTAGCAAAAAGGAGAAACCCTCGTGAAACGGACGTATTTCACCCCGATGAACCAAATCCCGTTCGTGATCGACCGCTCGGGTCAGATCGAGCGCACCTACGACATCTACTCGCGATTGCTGGAGGACCGCATCGTGTTCCTGCGCGGCCCGATCGACGAGCACGTGGCCGATCTGGTGGTGGCGCAAATCCTGTTTCTGGAGTCCAAGGACCCGGAAAAGGACATCCGCATCTTCATCAACTCGCCCGGCGGGGTGACCACCGCGGGCCTGGCCATGTACGACACGATACAGTACGTGCGCTGCGACGTGTCCACCATCTGCGTGGGGCTTGCCGCAAGCGCGGCCGCCGTGCTGCTTGCGGCGGGCACGCCGGGCAAGCGCTTTGCCCTGCCCAACTCCAAGATCATGATCCACCAGCCGTGGGGGGGCGCTCAAGGCCAGGCCACCGACATCCAGATCCAGGCGCAGGAGATCCAGAAGACGAGAAAGCAGATCAACGAGATCCTGGCCAAGCACACGGGAAAAAAGGTGGACAAGGTCAACGCCGACACCGAACGGGACTACTACATGTCCGCGGAAGAAGCCCAGGAATACGGGCTGATCGACAAGATCCTGACCACGCGCAAGCCGGGGGCCAAGTAGAAAGCAGCCTTGCGACCGTCATTCCCGCGAAAGCGGGAATCCAGATGCCCTAAAGACTTTGCTGGATTCCGGATCGTGCTGCGCACGTCCGGAATGACGATGGCACTTTGCTTACCGACTGCCCCTCAGTTTGGGATCGAGGATGTCGCGGAAGGCGTCGCCCAGCAGGTTCCAGGCCAGCACAAACAACGTGATGGCCAAGCTGGGGATGATGATCACGTACCAGTAGTTGAATGGGTTGCCGTGTGCGCCCATGATCCACTCGCGCGAGTAGCTGATGATCTGACCCCAGTCGGCAAAATCCACCCCAGGCCCCAAGCCCAGGAAACTGAGCGCGGACACCGACAGCACGATTGAGCCGATGTCCAGCGAGGCAGCCACCAGCACCGGATAGATCGCATTAGGGAGCACGTGAAACAGGATAATGCGCCCGCTGCCGCTGCCCAGGGCGCGCGCCGCCTGCACGTACTCCTTTTCCTTGATGGACAGGATCTCGCCCCGAATGAGGCGCGAATAGCTGAGCCACTGGGTGAAGGTGAAAGCGATGATCAGCGCGGCGAGGCGACTGATGAAGAACTTAAACCCAAAAAAGTCCAGGGTTTGATTGCCGATGATGGTCACCAGCACGATGGCTAAAATGATCGAGGGGAACGACAGCAGGATGTCCACGAACCGCATGAGCATTTGATCGATCCAGCCGCCGAAGTAGCCGGCAAGGCTGCCCACCAGGATGCCGATGATCACCGCAATGAGCACCACCACTACGCCGATGCGGAAGGCGTTGCGGGCTCCCCAAACGATGCCGTAGTAGATGTCGTACTGGCCCTGCATCGTGCCGAAGGGGTGCAAATGCCAGTCGGGCGGGAACGTCTTCCACGCTTCGGCGTTGGGCGGCCTGGGGATTTGGGAAAACCCTTCGCGCGGCATGCGGTAGGGCTCGTGGAGCCGATTGGGGTCCGGAGGCGCAAGCCAGGGCGCCCCCAACGCGATGAAGGCGAACAGCACGATGAGTACCAAGCCCGTCACCGACAGCGGGTTTCGAAAGAAGCGCTTTACCTGGCGCCTGGTGTTTGGCCACCAGGGCATGTGGTCCTGGACGAAATTATCCCAGGTGGAAGGGCCGTGCTTCTTTCCCTTTCCTACGTCCACTTGTGCGATCATCAAGTTCCTCGGCTTTCCTGTGGCGTCGGGTTCACCCTACTCCAACCGGATGCGGGGGTCCACGTAGGAATAGATCAGGTCCACGCTCAGGTTGGCAATTCCCCACAGGATGCTGTTGAAGATGGTAAAGCCGAGCACCGCCGCCAAGTCCAGGCTGTTGGCCGCCCGCACGAACCACCAGCCGACGCCGAAGAAGTTGAAGATGGTCTCGGTGATCACCACCCCGTTGAGCAGCAGGGCCACGATGATGGCGGACACCGTGATCACGGGGATCAACGCGTTGCGGCGCGCGTGCTTGTTGATGACCACTCTTTCGGGCAACCCCTTGGCCCGCGCCGTGGTGGTGTAGTCCTCGCGCAGCACGTTGAGCATGGAAGAGCGCATCAGGCGCACGATCCAGGCCCAGCTCACGTAGGACAACGTAACCGCCGGCAGGATCAGGTGTTTGAGCGCGTCCCAAAACACGGCCCAATTCGGCCCGTTGAGCAGGGCGTCAATCGTGTACATGCCGGTGTAGCGGGTAAAGCGCGCCGGGTTGGTCACGATCAAGATCATCTCGGTGCTCAGGCGCCCCGGCGGGAACCAGCCTGTCACCCCATAAAAGATCATCAGCAGAATGATGCCGGCGACGAAGGTGGGCAGCGACCAGCCCGTGATGGACAGCACGCGCGTCACGTGATCGGGCATTTTGTTGTGGTACACCGCGGATTTGGTCCCCATCCAAATGCCGCCCAGGATCAAGGGGAACAAGGACATCAGCGACAGCTCGATGGTGGCGGGCAGATAGTTCTGGAAAGCCTTCCAGACGGTCATGTTGGCGGACTGCGACCACCCCAAATTGCCTTGGGCGATCTCGGCGATCCACCTGCCGTATTGCACCCAGGCGGGTTGATCCAATCCGTGCAGCCGGATCAGCTCGTTGATGTCCTTGAAGGAGTTGGGGTTTTCCTTGACGTACAGCGCCACGCGCACCCCCGCGGGCAACAGTTGAATGAGCAGGAACACGAACAGCGTGGCAAAGAACACCACCACCGGCAGGAAAGCCAATCGGCGCACGATGTAGTTCAACATGGTGTGACGTTACCCCTTCCCCCCTGCGACGGCAAGCGCCTCGGTCGGGAAGAAACCAAGGGGATCGGGACGTTCCCGACCCCCTTGGTTTTTAACCTTGCCTTTAGAACTCGGTGATCTCAGGGCCGTACTGCCTCAACTCTTCCAGATTCACCTTGCCGCCCGCGCGCTTGGAAAGCGCGTACAGCTCGGGCGGGGACTGCGGATCGCCGTCGGCGGGGTTGTAGTAGTTGCCGTTCACCCAGCTGCGCTCGACGTTGTCCAGCGTGCGGTTGGGGAGCGTAATGGCCAGTGCAACGTCAACGTAATCCCGCTGCAGCTGGCTGTAGATCTCCTGCCGCCGCGCTTGGCCCACCGTGCGGATGGCCTCGTTCAGCAGCGCGATCCAATGCGCCGTTCGCTCGCCTTTGAATAGGGTGGAGGAGGCGTAGGCGCCGCCTTCTGCGTCCATCCACTGGCGGATCCAGTTGTCGATGTCGATGAAGTCCGGGCTCCAGCCGAACACGAACATGGGGAGCATCTGCTGCTGAAACACGTTGTTGAGCAGCACCGCGCCCGGCTGGGAGATCACCGTGATGTCAAAGGGAGC
>DATCIV010000115.1:0-6598 GCA_036507575.1 Candidatus Bipolaricaulota bacterium
ATCAATATCCGCTTCCAGCAGGTTGAGATCCAGCGTTTGGAAGGCGTACTCGATGAGGGCCGACAGCGCTTCGTGCATGTACCCCGATCCCCAAAACGGCCTGCCAAGCGCATAGCCGATCTCGGCCCGACGACTTGGAAAATGAAAATGGAACAAGGTGCACGTCCCCACAAAGGCGTGGTCGGCACTTCGTTCGATCCCAAGCTGCAGCCCGCTTCGGGTGAGATACCCTTCTTGAACCTTCATCAGCCACTGCCGGGCTTGAGCAACGTTCGTCCATGCGGACCAGCTCCAATAGCGCATGACCTGCGGATGGGAAAAGATCTCGAAGACCGCCGGGACGTCCGATTCGGTCAAAAAACGCAGCGTAAGGCGTTTCGTCGTAATCGTGATGGGGTCGAAGGGGGGCATGGAAAAGAAGTAGGGGCACGGCTTGCCGTGCCCCTACGCGCGATGGTCTCAATGCTTAACTGCTCGTATCGGAGATGGTGCCGAAGGTGTCGCTGAAGGCGCCGCAGAGGTTGGTGCCGTTGTCGCCCAGCACGTTGCCGCTGCCGCTGGCCAGCGAGTCCTCCTCATCGTCCACGTCCACGCCGCAGGCGGCGTTGGCCCGGATGCGGTTGCCCTGCATCGTGGCGACGGAATCCTGCAACTCGACGCCGTCTTGTCCGTTCTGCTCCAGCGTGCTGTTGGACAACAACAGCGAGGAGCGATCCACGATGCGGACGCCGGCCGTGCGGTTCAAGGTGAAGACGCTGTCCAGCACGGTGGCATACGAGCGCGTCAATTCCAGCCCGCTTGCCTCGTTTTCGTTAAAGGTGGCGCAGGAGATGACGACCGTGGACTGCCCCTCCGCCTGCAGGCCCGATCCCTTGTTGCTGCTGAAGGTCGCGCCCTGCACCTGCGCGGTGGAATTGTTGAGGCCCACACCGTCGTCGCTGTTCAGGTTAACCGTGCCGCCGGACAGCGTCAGGGAGGAGCGGTTGACCACCAGGACGCCCTGCCGGCCGTTGCTTTCGATGGCGCTGTCGCTGATCTCGACCATGGAGTCATCCACGCGCACCCCTTCGCTGCCCTGCCCCGTGATGCGGCTGTTCGACAGCGAGGCGAAGGAGCGATTGGCCAGCAGCAGCGCGTTGTTGCGATTGCCGCTGGCCACCAGCGCGTCGGCGCTCGCCGAGGCGTTGGTCAAGGAGATGGCCGAGGTGTCGTTGTCCTGCATGATCGCGCCGCTTAGCCTCAAGCTCGCTTGCTGCTGGAGCTCGATCCCGGCGCCCGTGTTGTCCGAGACCAGCAACTCGGCCCCCTCGATCGAGGATTGGGTCGCAAGCAATCCGGACTTGCGGTTGCTCTTGATGGTGGATTTCGAGGCGCTCAGCCACGCGCCGTTCTGCAAGGAAACGCCTTCATTGGTGTTGTCCTCCACCGTCACGGTGTCCAACCGGATGGAGGAGGCGTTGACCAGGATGCCCTCTTCGGCGTGGTCGCTGATCGTCCCGCCGTCCAAGGCCGCGAACGCGCCATTGATCAAGTGCAGTCCGGTTTCCGTGTTGTTGGACGCGGTCAGCTGCGAGGCGTTGAGCGTGGAGCCGTCCAGCAGCATCCCGTCGCCGCGGTTGCCTGAGGCGGTCACGCCCGAGGCGCTGACGGCCGAGCGGCCGGTGGCCTGCAGCCCCGAGTTGCGGTTGTTCAGCAGCTGCACGTCCCTGAGGGTCACAAACGCTGAAGTGGCCCGCACGCCGACGCCGGCGTTGTCGCGGACCTGGCCGCCGGACAGCGTCACGATCGAGTCCTTGTCGGCGCCGACGCCGCCGGCCCCGTTGCTCAGAATGGACAGGTTTGAACCATTCAACGCAGCCTGATTCAAGGAGACGCCCAACTGGTTGTGGTTGGAGATCTCGCTGTCGTTTGCGGTGACGGTGGATTGGTCCACGATGAGCACGCCCACGCCGCCGTTGGCGCGGATTTGGCTGTCTGCGATCCTCAGGGAGGAAGCGCCCTTGACCTCCACGCCGCCGTCTGGATGGTTGTTGATCGTGACCCCGTCCAGGCTGCCGCTGGAGCCGTCCAGCGAGAGCCCGACGCCGTCGTTGTTCAACAGTTGGGTATCCTTCAATTCAACCAGCGAATCGGACGCGATCACGCCCGACTCGTTGTCCGAGATGCGGGAGCCCTGCACGGTGACCGCGCTGCCCAGGCTGGCGTTCAGGCTGTCGCCGGCGTTGTTGCGCAGCTCGACTCCGCTCAGGTAAGCGGTGGAGGCGTTGAGCAGGAGGCCATCGCCGTTTTGATTGAGCACGCTCACCTGCTGGAACACCAACGCGGAAGAGGTGGCGTCCACCGCGGCGCCGTCGTTGTCCTGCAAGGTGGCGCTGGACAGATAGGCGCTGGACTGATCCAGTTGGATCACGGTGCCGTCGTTACGGTCCACCGTGGTGCCGTTTTGCAGGGTGAGGGTGGCAAATTCGCTCAGGTCAAACGCCACCCGGCCTCCGTTGTTGCGCACCTCGCTTGAAGACAGGGAGGCGGAGGCGAACTCCAGCAGGACGGCGCCGTTCAGGTTGTTTTCGATGACGGTGTCGACCAAGCGGGCGCCGGGCTGATCGTTGACGCGCAGCACCAGGGTCTGACGGCTGAAGCGGCGCGTGTCCTGGGCGATGGCCTGGCTGCGCGGGTCGGAGGTGGAGTCCAGCAGGCTCAAAGCCGCGCCGCGGTTGCCGCTGAGCTTGGTGAGATCGCTCAGTTCCACGGTGGACTGGTTCTCGCCGCGCACGCCGGGGCCGCCGTTGCCCGTGATCTCGCTGGTCGAAACCAGCGCGGTGGCCGAATCCAGGAACAGGCCAGCGGCTTGGTTGTTGCGCAGCAGCGAATCCTTGATCACCACCCGCGAGTCCATCTCTGCCCGCACGCCGTCGCCGGGATCGCCGTTGGTGCGCGTTTCCGGCAGTGTGGTTTCCACCGTGACGTCGTCCAGGGTGACGGTGGACTCATCTTGCAGGAAGATGCCGGCGCCCAGGTTGTTGCGGAAGGTGGACTCGCTGACCGTGGCCCGCGAGCCGTCCTCCACGTACAGGCCGTTGCCTTGGTTGCCCTCCAGCGTAACCGTCTCCAGGGTGACGCTGCCTTGCTGGGTCACCTCGATGCCGCGACCCGGCGTGGCCTCACTGTCGATGCGCTCGCCGCTGCGCAGGAAGGAGTTGGTCAGCTGCGAGTCGCGCACGATGCTGTCCACCAGGGTGACGCTGGATCCCTCCACGATCAAAGCCGGCCCTACGTTGCGGCTGAAGGTGACGTTGTCGAAGCGGATGTTTTGGCTGTCCTGGATGAGCACGCCGCCGTTGCCCAAGGGGATTTGACCGCTGGCGTCCTGCTCGAACTGGCTGTTGCTGGTGATGATCAGGTCCTCGAAGGTCAGCTCGTCGGAGTCCTCGATCGAGATCACGGGCGCCGCCAGACGGCTTTGCAAGGTGACCCGTCCTGCCAGGCGCGCCTTGATCGTCAGGCGCATCTTGTTGTCAAAGGTGATGTCTTCGCTGTAGGTGCCTTCGCTGATGATGATCGTATCCCCCGCTTTGGACTCATCCACCGCCCTCTGGATGGTGGAGAAGGACTCGGGAACGCGCAGTTCGGCTGCTGCGGCCGTGGGCGCCAAGGCAGCCGCCATCAGCCACAGCACAAGGCCGAGGGTCACGTGTTTGCGTCTTGCCACAGTTCCTCCTTACAGACTTTTTTTCAGATGCTTTTCGCGTGCAATAGCGTTGTATTCAAGTATATCCGATGAAACGCCGCCCGGTCTGTAAGGGACCGTACATAACTTGCAGGACCGGACATCCCTTCCTCAAGTCCGCTCAGTTCGGCGGCTTGACGCCAAACCGGACGCTTTGCCGAGCCCTGTCTCGGGCGCTACACTCCAAGCGCTATTAACCTTGCCAGGGAGGGGATTGTATGAGCGCTCGCTTTCACAAAAACGTGGCGGTCTGGATCGTCTGTCTGTTGATGTTCTTCGGTTCCGGGCAAGCGCAAAGCCAGGGAACGCCCCCCGACATCACCTTCATCGATTTCCCCAGCGTCTTGGACGCAAGCGCGGGTCCCAGGGTCGGGCGCGTCTACTTCAAGGATGCGCAAAAGGATGTGGTTCAGGCCCAATTCGCCGTGGTCCAGGCCCAGTCCTTCGATGGGTTCACCCTTGACCTTGCGGGCTTGATCCAAAGCGACGGGGTGTTTGACTTCTTCGAGTTTCAGCTTGCCCCCTCGGTCAACCAGCAAGTCACGTTGGAAGTCACCCTGAGCGACAGCCAAAACCTCAAGAGCCAGCCGCGCCAGTTCTCCTTCTCCGTGGTGGGCGCAACCGGTGCTGCGACCGAAGCTCCCTCCACAACCCCCCGCATCGAGCTGGACCCGACCAGCTTGAGCTTTCAAGCGCAAGTCAATGGGCCCAACCCGCCTGCCCAGGTCTTCCGCGTCCTTTATGAGGGGACGACCTCGTTCTTCTGGCGGGCCAGCGTGGACGTGCCTTGGATCCAGTTAAGCCGCAGCGACGGCCCAGCCCCGGCCAGCGTCACCGTGACCGTGGACGTCGCCGACCTGCCCACAGGGTCCCATGTGGGGCAGATCGCCATCGGCTCCGACGGCGTCGGCAACAGCCCCCAAACCCTGTTCGTGCTGCTGAGCGTGACGTCGGCATCCAGCCAGGCCCAAACCGTCAGCGGCCAGTTGCTGGCCGTGGCCTTCCAGGCGCTGGAGTTCTTGGACCCCGGCGTTTGGCAGATCAGCGTCCAGTCCGGCTGTTTCTGGTACACCAACGCCGACCAGCAGGCCAGCCTCGTGAGCGTGACCTCACCCAACGGCGCGGTGCAGGAGTACGCCATCCCGGCCGGCAAGACCGTCATCTCCTGCGGCAGCGTGGTCCTCATCGACACCCGGGTGTAGTGCGCTGCCGTGCTGGCATTGAGATTTCACGAAACTTTCACAGCGCGCCCACATGGTCTACACCAGGCTCCTTTAGCCTTAACACAAGGACCTTTCAATCACTCCTTCTCCCCTGGCGGGAGAAGGGCAACCGGAGGTTGCCACGGGATGAGGGGGGCTATGAAATGGAGGACTTATGTGGAAGCGATTCGCGATGGCCTTGACGGCGCTGGTCGCCTTGAGCGCCCCGCTGAGCGCGCAGCCGGAATCCGGCCTCGCACCCACTGAGGCTTTTGTGGAAAACCCCAGCAGCGGGGCGCGGCTGTACGTCCAACTGTATCGCCCGCATCAAACGGGCATTTATCCCTCGCTCGTGCTCATCCCCGGCGGCAACGGGGCCGGCTCGCAAAGCTTCCGCGCCCCGGAAGCGCAAGGGTACGCCGACGCCGGCTTCTTGACCTTTGTGTTCGACCCCGATGGCCGAGGCCGCAGCAGCGGCAGCGAGAACTACAACGGCTTCATCCAGCAGGACGGGCTGAAGGCCGTCATCGAGTACGCTGCCTCCCATCCCCAAAGCGACGGGCGCGTGGTGCTGGTGTCCAACTCGTATGGGGTGACCATGGCGACGGGCGTTTTGGCTCGTTATCCCGGGCTGCCGGTGGCGTTCTACGTCGATTGGGAAGGGCCCGCCAACCGAAATGATACGGGCGGCTGCGATGGCCAGGGCAAGGGGCACCTCAGCCAGTTCTCCTGCACTGATGAGACGTTTTGGGTTGAGCGGGAGGCGTCCACCTTCATCCAACAGATCCAGGTGCCCTATCAACGGGTGCAAAGCCAGCAAGACCACGTCCAGTCGGACAACACGCACGCCATCCTGCTGGTGAACAACGCCACCAACAGCGCCTACGGCGGAGCGGGCGTCTCCCCCTGGACGCGGTTGAACGATCTTGCGCCGAATCAGGTGTATGCCGCGGACTATGATGCGGGCTGGTGGCCCGAGAGCGCGCGCACCGCAGAGTTGATCACGTACTACCTCAAGCAGTTTTTGAGCGGGGAGATCGCAGTAGCGCGCCAGACGAGGTCCCGGTCGGCCTGAGCCGGCTCAGCTGACGGCCATAATGGCCAGCAGCGCAAGCGCCGTGCCGATCAAGGCGATGAGGGCCAAAATCCCCTGGAAGGTGAAGTATTTGCGCAGGTTCTCCCCGGCATCATGGTCCTCATTCTCCCCAAGCGCCTTGGCCGCCTTGAGCAGAAAGAACCCCGCAACCAAGCCCAGCGCGCCGGCGATGATGGCCATCAACTGGAATTGCTCAAGCAAACCCAGCAGCACGCTCAGCACGCCGCCGAAGACGTTGAGCCATCCCAACAGGGCAATCCACTTTCGCGCTTCCTTCAACGCATCCACGGCCCCTCCTTGTGACATGCGAGTGAGCTCAGCATGCCGCATGGCGGGGCAAAAGGCAAAGCGGCACAAAGCGGCGGAACCGCCTCGTACCGCTTTGACCTTGGGGCTTAGCGCGTCTGGGAGTTGCGGGCCTTGGGCGTGCCGTTGAGGCCGTTGTCCTTGGCGTCCTTGCCTTGGCGGTCGGTGCCGTTGTTGCTGGCCCAGTTGTCGGCGGTGTCCGGGCCGCGGGCGTTGATGCGCTCCATCGTGGCGTACGGGACCGGTTCGCCGTTGCCCGTGCCCGCC
>DATCIV010000116.1:0-7769 GCA_036507575.1 Candidatus Bipolaricaulota bacterium
ATCTATCTGTAAACCCGTAAGGCCTAATTCACCTTGGCCATCGCCATGCAGATATCGCCGGGGCCGTTGGGGTCCTCGTAATAGGCGATGACCGTGTCCCCATCCAGCACGGACAGCTCCCCGTTGTTGATCACTGGGAAGCGCGAGGTCAGCAGGATGCCGCCGGGCGGACCTTCAAAGATCCCCGTGTTCACGCCGGTCTCCAAGAGCCAGAAGATGATCTCCACGTCGCCTGAGGCTCCGCCTTGGAAGTAGGCCGTGCGGAACAGGCGGTCTTGGGTGTCGCTGGAGAAGTTGTTGTCCTGGTCGTGGACGCGGAAGAAGATCTGGCGCCCGATGCGCACCGAGGCGGTGGGCTGGCCGTTGCCGTCGATGATGGTGCACTGCTTGCCGGTGGGCCCGATGCCGCCGCCCTGCTCGGAGGCCATCACGGTGACCTGCCCGTTGAGCACGTTGCTGCGCTGGCCCGCGCCGTCGATGAGCGTGAGCGAGAAGTTGACCACGGCGCCCGAAGATTGCGGCACGTTGATCGAGCGAATGACGCTGATGCGGCCCTTTCTGCCCCACTGTGCTTGGTCGGCGGTGACCGTGCCGCTCGCTTGCGTTGCGGAGGTGTCTATCTGCAGGTCGCCTGAGATCACGCTGCCCTGGATTTCCACCTGTGCGCTGTTGGGCCCCACGTCGCTGTTGAGGTCCTCGTAGCTGAACGAGAAGCTGAGCGTGGCTCCGGCGCCCCCTTTCACCTGGTTCGGCGAGATCATCAAGTCCGCGATCTTGGGCGGGACCTGAGCCGCCTGGGGGGCTTCAGGGATGATGTTGGCCAGCGGGGTGACGATGATCTTACACCCCGAAAAGCCCAACAAGGCAATTGCCAAAAAACCCATCAAGTAAAGTTTCTTCATGATCAACCTCCCAACGCGATGCCGATGCTCAAGGTGGCCAACACCATGCCCAAGTCGTACCCGACCACGATCCCCACCAGCGGAATGCTGGAATTGAACGAGGGGGAGCCGTTGACCGGGAAGGGCAGGTCGTACTCGCCGGACAGCGGCAACATGCCGCCGGAGAGCCCTGCGTAGAACGGCCCGTTGATCTGCATCAGGCCAGCCACGTCGATCAGCGTGGCGTTGACCTTCGCTTGAACCGGTTCGCCGCTTGGCAGCTTCACCTCAATCTGGCCCGAGCCCATGCCCACGGTGACCATCCCCCGCAGGGTGTCGGCCAGCCGCATTCCGGCGGAGCCCGAGAAGATCGGAAGCGGATCCACAAACGACACGCCGCCTGACACAAAGAAGCCCGGCCCTGCCGGCGAAGGCATTGACGGGGTCGATGGTGAAGGAGGCGTGGTCGGCGTGACCGGCGGGATCACCGGTATGGGCAGGGACAAGACCCGCAACGCAGTCGGCGAAACCAATTGAAGTTGACACGTGAGATCGCTTGGATTGTAGGTGGCCTGGATCTCGTATTGACCTTGCACGGTCAAATTGGAGTCTTCCGCAACTACAAGGGTGACCTGCACGCATGACAGTTGCCCTTCCAGCAGCCGGTCCACGATGAAGTAGGCCACCCCATCCCGCAGGGCGCTCAAGGTTCCCTGCAGGCGCACGGGTTGCGGCGTCGGCTCCACCGGCTCGGCAGGGGTCGTGGGCTCAGGCCTGGGCAACGCCTTGAGCGTGTGCGCGGGCTGATCCAACACGATGCGGCAGGTGCCGCCCTCCTGTTCGTACGCGCCGTAAATCTCCAGACGATCCCCCTCCTGCCATTGCAGCGCCAAGCCGGCATTCTGCAACACCATCATCAGGCTTTCCTGGTTGCAAGGGGTGGGGCCGGCCAGCGTTTGCTCCACCTTGACGTAGTGCTGGTTGGCCTGCACGCCCGGGCGTATATAGGCCACCTCCAGCTTCATTTCTTCTCTAGGGGGCTGCGTGACCGCCGGCTCGCTGGGCGCCGCGGGCTCAGAGGGTGTGGTGGTCGTGTTCGTGGTTGAAGGGGTGTCCGCCGTGGTTTGGGCCGGAGGCGTGGATTGATTTGAGGATTGAGACGGCGAATCACACCCCGCAAGCCCCAAAACCACGAAGAGAGCCAACGCTGCGATCGCGAATATTTCCCTGCTCGGTGAAGCACGGTTTTTGCGCATTTTCCCTCCCTGAAGCAACGATTCTCGTCAGCAGGTCATTCCCCTGCTGGAGGCATTGTATGTTTTTTTGCTTGTGGAGACAAAACCGTTACATCTCGCCTGCGTTGCTGGTTCCCTGCGAGCAGGTCTTGAACTGCCATTCCTCGGCGCCGTCGGCGACCCTGGCCCAGCAGCGGGCGTCGTCCTGATCGTCGGAGAGGGCGGGGGTTTGGTCCATCACGCGCTCTTGACCGTCGCACAACTCGATGGAGGTGTTCTCTACAAGGAGCGGTTCGCGCGCCGGAAACGTTTGTACGAAAAACTGTCCCGCTTGCAGCACCGTGCCCTGGGGCAGCTGCAGGGTGAGCGGTTCCACCTGATCTATGTCCACCATGATGATCCAGCCGCTCAGGTCCACGGCTTCGTCTTTGCCGTTGAACAGCTCGATCCATTGAAAGCCCGCGTCCTCACCGGGGGGATTCAGCTCGATCTCATTGAGAAAAACCTTGGTCTGGGCTTGGAAAAGCTCCAGGGTGGTCCCAGGGGAAACTTGGGTCAGGCTGATCGAATAGAACACAAACAGCGCGAGCGCGGTGAGCAAAATGATGAGCAGCTTTTTCACGATTTTCCCCCCTTTCTGCAAGACAAAACCAAACGCAACTCCCATGTTCATTATAGGGGAGGGACGCATGCCAAAGGGTATGATCCAGATCAGGAGTGGTGCTGATGTGAATCAACGTCCTCGGTTGCTAAAGCGGGGAGCTTGCAAAAAGGACATCAGTGGTTAGCGCTTGAGCATCTATCGTCGCATTCACCCTGACCAAGCCCGGCAAGGGTGAGGAGATCTCAATGGTGATCACTCCTTGGTTCAACGTTCCAACGAACGTTTGAGAAAGCCCAGGCGTTGTTCCTTGGTTAAAGAACAAACCGCAGCCCCCGATCCCCACCGCGATTACGAGTACCAAGGCCAAGCCCGCAATCCGCCTTGGGCTCATCCGCGCTGCCAGGATAAACCCCATGGTAAGGAACACCCAGATTCCTATCCCGAGTCCTCTGGAAGGGCTGAGCAGTGGCAGGGGGAGCGCCGTCGCGGTCTCCGGAGATTCCCCGCGGCTGGTTTCAATGCTAAAGGGGCGCGCCAGGACGTTGCTTACGTTGGCCCCTTCGTTGTCGTGGTTTAAGCCCAGGGTGAGGGTGGCTACTTCAAAAGCCTCTAATCGTTGGGGGACAACCTCCAAGGTCGCAATCAACCAAGCGGAAGCGTCCACCGCGCCCGAGGTGAGATCGCATCCGGGTTGATTGGGGCCTGCATTGCAGCCCCACCAGTTGTTTTTTGCGTTGACCGTATTCAGGTCGTTGTTCAGGATGCCGATGGCGTTTCCAACCAGCGCGTTGCGGGCGATGTTGACGTTGGTTGCGCCGGGGGCAATTGCGATCCCCTGGGCTGAGCTTTCTATCGAAAAGCCGCTGATCGTCACGTGGCCGGCGTTGACGGTAATGGCTGCCCCACCTCCGCCCATCAGCGTGGAAGCAGAGGCTGCCTCCAGGGTCATGGATTTTGTGATCACGGCGTTTTCGTGAAAAAGGTCGCCCAGCACCGTCACTTTTCCGCCTGGAGGAAGGATGTGAATCCCTCGCTGGATGGTGGCAAACGGAGTCGAGGAGGTTAGACCGTCGTCAAGATCAGAGCCATTGGAGGAGACAAAGACGGTTTCGGGGCCTGCCCCCGTTGCAACCGAATTGCGCGCCGTGGGCGTGCCGCTCAAGGGAGCGCCGCTTGCGTCCAGGCCGTTGACGACGGCGCTGTTGTTGCTGGCCCAGTTGGCGTCGCTGTCGGGCGCGCCTGTATCCACACGCTCCATCGTGCGCCGGGTGGTGGCATTGCCGGCGGGCCATGCGCCGCCGTTTCCGTTGGCGGTGTCAATGACGGTTGCCAGGGTGTCCTTCAGAGCGAACGCTTCGCCGGTATTGGACAGAGATCCGGAGAACAGCTGATCCGCCGCAACGTCACTGACGGTGGTTTCATCGGTGCGCTCTAATAGGAAGAAGCCGTTGGCAGGGATCGTTCCAACCAGTGTGATGGAAGGGGAGCCATCCGCGGCTATCAGGGTCCAGCCGGCCAGGTCTATCGGCTCGTGGGTAGTGTTAAAGATCTCGATCCATTCGTCGTTCGTGCTGGCGGCGGTGCCCATCCAGGCGACCTCATTGATGACCACGTCGCCGGGCTGGGCGGCCAGGGTGCTTACGGCTCCCCACAGCATCAAGCTTGCCCAAAATATTAACGGCGCGCTTTTGTGTGCCATCAAGCCCCCTATAGCAGAGATGATCATACAATAAAAGGGAACAGCATGCAAACCTTAGGATGGCGTTAAGAAGGCCCTATTGCTTGTCATTTCGGACGCGCGCCAGCGCGATCCGGAATCCAAAAAATCTTTTTCCTATCTGGATTCCCGCTTTCGCGGGAACGACGGGCTTATAGGTTTTGAAATGGTTTCTACGCAAAGGGGCTTAGCCCTGGTTGTAGACCAAATCCTCAAGGGCCAACTTGAGGGCTTCAGCGGCTTCGAGCCCCTCGAACAGCGAGGCGTCTGAAGCGATGGCGGCGCCGAAGGCTGCAAATTCCGCTTGCACGGCTTGAAGGTCCGCTTCGCTCAAATTTGCAAAGAACTGGGGGAGGAGGGATTCACCTTCAGCCAGCAGCGCCTCCCACCGTTCCAGCGCCTGGCTCTTGTCGTCCTGCCGCCAGGGGAGCATCACCGCGTTCAGGCGGCCTTGGAAGTTGAACACCTCCCCAACCGGCCCCAGCAGTTCCTCGACCGTGGGCATCACCGACTGCCCGGCGGGTGAGATCCCCACGCTTAGGTCCTGAGCGCCGGGGCCGGTGGGCTCTTCCACCAGCAGCCGGCCCACCATGCCGGAGTCCTCGTGCGGGATGCAGAAGTAGTCGTGGATGCCCACGTCGTTGAAGGTGTACGACCACGTCTGGCCGATCTGCTCGAAGAAGCCGGAGTTCCAGGGCGCTGCCCCCTCTGGGATGCGCAGCTTCTTGTCGAAGGCGGGGTGATAGGTGGTGGCGGTGTGCCTGGTTTTCACCTGCTCGCGTGCCTCCAGCCAGACGACGGTATCCCCGCGCCGCAGGTACAAGCCGATCGGGTCATAGAAAAAGTCCTTCATCTCCACCACGTAGGTGTGCGGCGCGACCTGGGCTTGGGTGAAGGCGCGTTTGCACGCGGGAAGCCACAGGAGTCCTGCGCCCAGCAGCCCTTGAAGCAAGCGGCGCCGCGAGACCGTGAATGAGGGATCGCTCGATAGCGGAGATGGGAGTGTGAACTTCATAGCAAAACACCTCTGGCCGTCATTCCGGCCAAGCGCAAGCGCGAGCCGGAATCCAGATGGGTTAACCGTTCTGGATCCCTGCTTTCGCAGGGATGACGATCAAAGCTCGAAGCATCGTGACTCACCCTGCAAAACGGGCGTAGGGGCACAGCGCGCCGTGCCCCTCCCTTGCTCTTTTACTTGACAAATCCCAAATTCTCATAGCGGGCGCCCAGGACATCGGTCGGCTCCACGCCCAGCCAACTCTCCAGGACTGTGGAATACACCGAGCGGAAGTCCACCTGGAACACCATATCCTCGTTGTCGTCCAGGTCGCTTGCGTTGAGACTGGGGTGCGCGCCGAACAGCCCGCCCTGGGCCGGGTTGCCCATCACGAACATTGGCGCCGCCGTGCCGTGGTCGGTGCCCAGACTGCCGTTTTCGCGCACGCGCCTGCCGAACTCCGAGAACGTCATCAGCAGCACGTCGTCGGCCACGCCCATCTGCACCAGATCCTGGTAGAAGGCGGCAAGCCCCGTGTCCACCGCCTGCAGCAGTCCCACGTGGTCTTGCGCCTGCTGGCTGTGGGTGTCGAAGCCGCCGATGCTCACGTGCATGATCTGCGTGCTCAGGCCCCCGGCGATCAGCTTGGCGAGCAGCTGCAAGCCGCTGGCGAAGGGGTTTTGCGGGTACTCCACCGCGCTCGAATAGTTGGCCGTGGCCGTCTGGATGGTGTCGGCGTTGCGGATGGCCGTCAGGCCCGTGTTGGCGACGAGCGCGTCGTAGCTGGCGCCGTTGCCCGTGACCTCGTTGATGGCCGTGATGGCATCCACCTGGGCCTGGCGATCCTGGGGGTAGCGCTGGTTGGTCTGGAACTGGAAGGTCTCCAGATTGGCGATCGACGGGACCACCACTTGCTCACCGCGCAGGGACAGCGGAAGTAAGCCGCCCACCGCCGCCGCCGGTATTTGGTTAGTGCAGTCGTTTTCGCACAGCGTCCTATCCAGGTAGCGGCCCAGCCAGCCGGTGCCCACCACGGTTTCCGGGTTTGCGGTCTCCCAGATGTCGGTGGAGCGGAAGTGCGAGCGGTTGGGGTTGGGATACCCCACGCCTTGCACCACGGCCAGCTTGCCCTCGTCGAACCAGGACTTGAAGGTTTTCAAATTGGGGTTCAGGCCGATCTGGTTGTCGAGTGCGAGCACCTGCTCCTGGGGGATGGCCAGCATGGGGCGCGCGTCGTAGTAGAGCCCGTTGCCGTACGGCACGACGGTGTTCAGCCCGTCGTTGCCGCCTCCCAGCTGCACGACTACCAGCATGCGGTTTTCACCCGAGAGGTTGCTGGCCTGGGCGAACACCGAATTTCCCGTGTTGGACGTCTGCATCATCATGTGGCTGGTGGCCAGGCTCAGGGAGACGAAGGTCACGCCCCGCTTGATGAACTGCCTGCGTTTGATGGCCATAGGCTCCTCCTAGTTCAATTGAAATTCCGGCAGGGACAGGACCAAGTGAGCCAAGCCCCGCACCTTGCTCTCCACCGTGCGCGCGTCCAGCGCGAAGTTCGCCAAATCGCCGTCCGTGAGGTAATCGATCAGGAGCATCCGCGTCTGGTCGGACACCTCCAGGGGACCCAGCTGATCGAGCAGCTTGTCCACGATGCGCTCCGGGTCCTCGTCCGTGCCCTCGAGCAGGGCGTTGGCGTCAAAGCCCGCACCGATGCGGGGCTCGTTGATCGAACTCAACGTGTTGGCCGCGTTGTAGCGCACCAGCAGGGTGGCGGTGTTGATCCAGCTCGTCCCGCCCTCCCAGCCGGCCACCGTGGGCGGGTTGAACAGCTGCTGGTCCATCTGGCCCATGAGCACCACGGAGAACCCGTAGCCCCGCGCGTCGTTGAACTGCATGCCCAGTTGGCGCAAGGAGCTGGCCACATACTCCGCCGGACTCTTGATCTGCCCGAACAGGGCTTGCTCGCCGTAGAACGCGTCCATGTTGAACAGGTGGCGCACCAGAACCTTGACGTCGTATCCGCTGTCGAAGGTGACCTCGGCAAGCTCGTCCAGCACGTCCATGGATGGGTTCTCGTAGGCGAAGAACTCCCACAGCTTTTTGGCCATGAAGTAAGCGGTGGCGTCGCGCTCGACGATCAGGTCCACGATGTCCTCGCCGCCGAAGTTGCCCGACTGGCCGAACACGGTCTTGACGCCTTCGTCGTGCTGGGCGCGGTTGAAGAAGACCCCCTGACGGCGTATGGTCCAGCCCGTGAAGGCCCTAGCCACTTCCTTGATGTCGGTCTCCGTGTAGTTGGGCTCGCCGCTGACGAGGTGATTGATGCCCATCGTGA
>DATCIV010000117.1:0-2547 GCA_036507575.1 Candidatus Bipolaricaulota bacterium
GCGACAGCAAACCCGCCGCCACCAGAGCCGCCATCGGCCAGAACAAGACGGGCCTGAGCAGCACGGGCTTGCGCAGCAGCCAGCATTGCACGCCCCACAGTGCGTACAGCAGCGTGATGGCCACATAGGCGTAGATGGTCTTGGTGTACCCGTACTCGGAGTTGCCGATGTAAAGCAGCAGGGGAAGCGTGAAGATGACGTAGGCGGCCAAACCCTGCTGCAGCAATTGCAGCAGGCGGATCCAGCGGTCGTGGGCTGTGGGAGGCGTTTTCCTCTTGGCGGTGCTCATACGAACACAAACCTTAACTGCCAGTCTCCATTCCCGCAAGGACGAAGGACCAGCAGCGGGTGTAACCCGGACCGCGCCGATCATCGTTGCAAGGGTGACTCCAGTTACAGCCCCGGCCCGCACCAAAGGGTATCAAATAGACAGCGATCATTCATGCCCCGGAAGGTGGGGGACCGACCGGATCAGCATGGAAGGCATAGATGGTCAAAAAAAGCGGTCAAGGGAGGAGACGTGGCACAGTTGACATCTCGTTTCAGCGAGCTTTTGGAACAGAGGGGCGTGTTGTTGCACTTCAAACGGGGGGATTTGATTTACGGTCTGAACGACCCCAACGACATGATCTATTGGATCAAGAAGGGCCGGGTCAAGCTCAGCTACTTGGACGAAACGGGACGCAAGCTGACCTTGGACATCTTCGGCCAAAGCCAGTTGTTCGGGGAGTTGTCGCTGACCCCGCTGGACAAGCGCGAGCTGCTTGCCGAAGCGCTTGAGACCACGGAGGTCGTGGCCGCCGACCGCAACCGGCTTCTGGACCAGGCCAAGCGGGATCCCCGCTTGATGTTGGAAATCCTCACGCTCATCGGCAAGCGCTCCCGCAACGTCCAGCACAAGCTCGAGGACATGGCCTTCAAGGATCTGCCCACCCGCCTGGCCCGCATCCTGTTGCACTTGGCCGACAAACACGGCCATCCGACTTCGCAGGGAACGCAAATCGATTGTCGCCTCACCCACCAAGATCTAGCCGACCTCATCGGAGCCACCCGCACCAACGTCACCATGATGTTGAGCGCTTTCTATTCCAAGGGGCTGCTAAAGAAGGGTCGTTACATCACCATCACCAACGAGAAGCAGTTGCGGGAGAAGGGCTATGGCCATAGGGAAAAGCAATTGAACTGACACGCGCCTCTATGGGAGATCCAAGGCCTAAACCCACAGCCTCTTTTGCGGCTTTGGGCTTTGGATCTCCCACCCTCCCTGCTTTCATTCGCACCTCGCGCCCATTAAGATGAACCCCAATTGAGGTTCATCCATGTCCATGCTCATCGCACAAAACCTGTTCAAACGTTACGGGGACGACACCGTGCTGCAAGGCATCTCGCTGCAGGTCGCGAAAGGCGATCGCGTCGGCCTGATCGGGCCCAACGGCTCGGGGAAGACCACGCTGTTCAATCTGCTTGCCGCGCTGGAGCCTGCCGATGCGGGCGCCGTTCACCTGCTGGGGCAGGCGCGGGTGGGATACCTGAAGCAGGACGCACACCTGAACAGCCAGTTGACCTTGGAACAGGAGTTGCGCCTGGCGTTTGAGCACCTGACGAAACTGGAAGCGGAGATGAAGACGCTCGAACCCTTGCTGGCGCAAGGCCAGCCGATGCACCTTGCGCGTTACGACGAGGCGCACCACGCGTTTGAGAGCGGCGGAGGCTACAGCTATCAGAGCCGTATTCACACGGTGTTGGACGGGTTGGGGTTTTCCGAGCAAGACGCGGACATGCCGGTGGCGCACTTGAGCGGCGGCCAGGCTGCGCGGGCGGCGCTTGCCAAGTTGCTGCTGGAAGAGCCCGATGTGTTGCTGCTGGACGAGCCCACCAACCACCTGGACATGTCCGCCGTGTAGTGGTTGGAGGAATTTCTGGGGCGCTGGAAGAAAGCGTACGTCGTCGCCTCGCACGATCGCCGCCTGCTGGATCGGTTGGTCGAACGGATCTGGGCGCTTGACGGCGGCAGGTTGAAGGTCTACAGCGGCAACTACTCCGCGTACCTGCCCCAGCGGGAACAGGAGCTGGAGCTGCAATGGGAGGCGTACCACGCGCAGCAGGCCTTCATTCAAAAGAGCGAAGACTTCATCCAGCGCAATATCTACGACAAGAAAACCACAGGCCAGGCCCAGTCGCGGCGCAGGGCGCTCGAAAAGCTGGAGCGGGCGGAAAAGCCTCTGAAGGAGAAGCGCATTGCCTTTGAGATCCAATGCCCCCACGCCAGCGGCCAGCGCGTGCTGCGCCTGCAGGACGTGATGTTGGGCTATCCGGCCTCGGGCGCGCAGGGCAAGCCGATGCCCGTTTGCCGGGTGGAGCACGCCATCCTGGAGCGCGGCCAGCGCGTGGCTCTGATCGGGCCCAACGGTGCGGGCAAGACCACGTTGCTCAAGACGCTCAACGGGCAATTGGCCCCCTTGCAAGGAACGGTGGAGCAGAGCCATGCCCTGCAAACGGCATATTTTGCGCAGACGACGTGGGATTTCTTCGGTCGGAACATGACCT
>DATCIV010000118.1:0-2440 GCA_036507575.1 Candidatus Bipolaricaulota bacterium
GGCCCTGCGCGCAAGCGCGCGCTGCTGCAGCGAGAGCGCGGCAGCTGAAGAGGGAAGGTCACCCCTTCCAGGCAATCCATTCGGCGATCTGGCGCAGGTGGTAGGCGTCGTGGCCCAGGCAATACTGGGCGATCTCGCGCAGCGTGAGCGGCCCGTACTCCGAGTGCTTGCCGCTTTGCGCCCACTCCTGCGGCTTGAGGTCCTCAAGCGCTTTGATCAGGGTGGCGCGGCCTTGCTGGAACTGCTGCAGGCTGACCTTGAGGTCGAGCACTTCGTAATGGTGCGCCTTCGCCAACTGATCGGGGTCTTTGCCGACCAACAAAGCCCCCGGCTCCTTGACCACCGCCTGCACGCGCTCAAGCCAAATGCTTTCCCAATCGGCCAGGTGCGCGCCCACTTCGCGCAGGGAAAACCGCGCGGGATCGGGCTTTCGATCCCACACGGACGAGGGAGTTACGCTGAGCAGATGAGACGCCACCACCGGGGTTGCGGCCAAGCCGTTGAGGATGTTGTTACGAACTTGCGTATGCATTCAGGCCTCCTTAGCGCACGGTATTGTGCACATCCTGCAGCGCGCCCGCAACGCAACGGCTCCGCGTTTTGCGAAAATGTCGCGGACGTCACATTGGCGGATTTTCACCGTTTTTCCACTGACAAGGCGCCATGCCGTTGGTTATGATGTGGACAAAATCGAGGGGGGATGTCGAGATGAACAAGGGTGTGCTGACGGCGATCGTCGCTGTGCTTCTTCTGTCCTTATTCCAGAGCGCGGCAATGGCCCTGGACGACCAGGAGTTCGCGCTGCTGGACCTGATCAACGATTATCGCGGGGAAAACGGCTTGAAGCCCGTCATCCTTTCCCCCTCCCTCTCTTACGCCGCCCAATTCCATAGCAATTGGATGGCGAACAACAACTGCTTCGCTCACCAATGCGGGTTGGAGCCCGACCTCGGCCAGCGCCTGCTCAACGCCGATTATCGCTGGGACAAAGCTGCGGCTGAGAACATCGCCGCCGGGCGCTCCGGCGCGTCGCGCACTTTTCAACAATGGGTCAACAGCCCGAACCACAACCGGGCCATGCTCGATTCGCGCTGGAAAGCGCTTGGCATCGGGCGCGCCTACAACTCCAGCGCCAAGTACCGCTGGTATTGGACCGTGGATTTCAGCGACGTGGCGGATGTGAAATATTCCTCCGAGCTGAAGATGGACCCGGGAATCCCTGCTGCGATGGGCTCGTTCCAGGGCCAGGTGCAGTTCGAGGTGTTCGACCTGTCCGGCAGGCTTGTGCAGCGCGCCAGCGCCAACGCGCAGGGCTTGAGCCGCGCATTGAGCGCAGCGCTTCCCAACGGCGTTTACCTGTACGTCGTCACGGCGCGCACCCTCGATGGGACGCGCACATCGCTCAAGAAACTGGTGGTCTTGCGCTGATCCAACCGCGCATCCAACGCACACCTCAGCGTTTCTTCCAAAAGAAAAAGCGGGGACAACTTGGGAGCGTATGTCATCCCCGCTTTGGTTTCATCGGTGGAGGGTTTGCAGTGTGCGACAAGTTCGATGCAAAGCCAGCATACCCCCCCAATGGACGATTCTGACACGCCCGGCTAGAACGTCAGACGGAGCCAGCCGTAGTGCTGCATGTCCCCCCCTCAAACCTTGAGCCGGCGAGCCAGCACGGCAAGGTCCTTCCAGCCGTAAGCCACCTCGGGCACGGCCGTCTCGCCTAGGAAGAGCGGCTGTTCGCCCAGCAGCTTGCCCCCCAAAGACTCGTAGAAGGCGCGGGAGGGGTTGTCCTTCAACGCGCACACGAGCATCGAGCGGATGTGGCGTTGCAGCAAGTGCCCGCACACCTGTCTCATCAGGCGCCGCCCTACGCCCTGCCGTTGGTAGGGTCGAAGCACGTAGAGGGTGAATAGCTCGCCCCGGTAGCCGGGATGGCCCCCTAGTTGCAGGCCGGCGCTGGCAAAGGCCACGATGCAGCCAGAGGCGTCCTCTGCCACCAGATCGCAGGTGGCGCGCTGGGGGTCGGCCAGGTGCCGCTTCCACTGCTGCAGGCGGTGCGCCAGCGACTGCTCGGCCAGGAAGCGCTCCGGCAGGATTCCACGGTAGGTGGTGCGCCAGCAGGCCACGTGCACGTGCGCCAGGGCGGGGGCGTCGGCAGGCTGAGCAGGCCGGATGCGCATGGTGACCTCCTGGGGCATGCAAGGGTTTTGCAACGCTACCGGTCGCAGCCTCCGAAATTCCTCTGGAGCGTCACCGAAGCCACGCTGCTGCATCGGCGGCAGGCGCAACGCCGGCGGCGCTGTAACGGGTGAGACTGTTTTCCAAAAGGTCGTGTGGTATGGTTTCCTTGGATAGGGTGTGGAACGGAAAGGAGGCGTTTTGTTGAGGTTAGTGGATGTGGCGTGTGCGCTGTTTGAGCAACTGCCCAGCGTCAGCGACA
>DATCIV010000119.1:0-2750 GCA_036507575.1 Candidatus Bipolaricaulota bacterium
CTGCGCGGGCGGGTGGGCGAGCTGCGCCGCGTGCTGGAGCCGGGCATGGCTAGGAGGACCGACTCGCAGTACATCCTCACCCTGGCCAGCGGGTATTGCTTCAGCGATCAAGCCCTGTGCTGGGTGGACACCGAGCAATTCCAGCAGGAACTGGACGCGGCCCTGAAAGCCCAAAAGCAGGGCGATTGGGCCAAAGCGCTTCAACGCTATCAGGCAGCCCTGGCGTTGTATCGCGGCGATTACCTGTCCGAGGACCCTTATGAGGAGTGGCTGCTTCCCTTGCGTCAGCAGTGGCGCGAACGCTTTTTGCAGGCGTTGGAAGGGGAGGCCGAAGCTCATCTGAAGTTGGGGGATTTTGCGGCAGCGGTGGAGTCCAGCCGCAAGGCCATCCGCCACGAACCCACCCTGGAGAGCGGCCATCGCCGCCTGATGCTGAGCTTGTATTACGCCGGCCAGCAGGGCGAAGTGCAGAAAGCCTATGAATCCTGCGCCGAGATCCTGAAGCGCGAACTGCACGTGGAACCGTCGGCGGAAACGCTCAAGCTCCACCAGCAGCTACAGAAGCGCGAGCTTGCGGCCCCGGCCTCCAGCCTGAGCGCGCCTGCGGTGAACTCGATCCTGGTGCTGCCGTTTGTGAACCTCACCCAAGAGCCCGAAACCGACTACTTCAGCGACGGCCTCACCGACGACCTGATCGCCCAGCTGGCGCGCCTGCCGGGGGTCAAGGTCATCGCCCGCGCTTCGGCCATGCGCTTCAAGGAGTCCCTCCATTTGCCCCAGGATTTAGCCAAACAGCTGCACGTAGACCTCATACTGGAGGGTAGCGTGCGCCGCGACGCGCACCACGTGCGCGTGGTCGCCAAGCTTAAGAAGACGAGCACGGATGAATACCTCTGGGTGGAAAGTTACGAACGCCCCTTGACGGACCTGTTCGCCATCCAAAGCGAGGTGGCCCAGCGCATCGCGCTTGCGCTCAAGGCGCGGCTTTCCCCTCGCGAGCAAGCGCGCCTGGCCCGCAGGCCCACGCACAGCCTGGAGGCATATCACCTCTACTTGAAGGGCCGCTTCTTCCTGAACCAGAACACCGAGGAAGGCTACCACAAGGCGATCCAGCACTTCCATAAAGCCATCGCCACCGACGCGCACTACGCACTCGCCTACGCCGGCGTGGCCGACGCCTGCAACGCGCTTGCGTTCTTCAACTTTCTAGCTCCACAAGAGGGCTATTTGCAGGCGAAAGAGGCTGCGCTCAAGGCGCTTGAGCTGGACGAGACCCTGGGCGAAGCCCACGCCGCGCTGGGCGAGGTCAAGCTGTTTTACGAATGGACCTGGGCGGAGGCCGAGTCGGCGCTGAAGCGCGCCATCGAGCTGAACCCCGGCTATTCCACCGCGCATGCGCTGTATTCGCGCTTCCTGCTCTACAACCAGCGCTTCGACGCCGGTTTAAATCAAATCCGCCAAGCCCAGGAGTTGGACCCCTTGTCCATGGGCATCAACCGCGACGTAGGGTACGCCTACTACCTGGCCGCTCGCTACGAGGCGGCCGAGGCGCAGCTGAAACTGACGCTGGAGCTGTTCCCGCAAGATCGCTATGCGCATTTTCTGCTGGGGTTGGTGCACCTGGAACAAGGCCATTTCGAACAGGCCCTGGCGGCGTTGCAGGCCGCGGAACAAAGCGACGGCGGGAGCGATCCGTACTTGGGGATGTTGATCCAGGCCAACCGCGGCATCATCCACGCGCGCCAAGGCAAGCGCAAGCAGGCACTGGCTATTTTGGGTCAATTGCTGGATCGTCCACCCCAACGCGACCGGGCTTCGGTGATCGCCTCGCTTTACGCCGCGTTGGAGGACTACGAGCAGACGTTCCGCTGGCTGGAAAAGGCTTTTGAGGAAAAGGACCCCTGGCTGTTGCACCTCAACGTGTGGAAGGCTACGCAGGCGGTGCGCAACTTGCCGCAGTTCCAGGCGCTGCTGTGCAAGCTGGGCTGGGTCACGGCGCCCTCCCAAGAGCAAGGGGCCGGCTGATCGCTCAACCGGCCCCTGTGCCTCGTCTGGGGAGGGCGGGAATTAAGATCCGTGCGCGATCAGGGTGTTCAGCAACTCCAGCTCCTGCTTCAAGGTCTCGTCATCGCACTGGGCCATCTCGGTCTCGAAATACCCCTGCAAGCTCTGGAACATCTCTTTATAAGCCGGCATCACGTGCAGCGGCAGGGACTGTCGTTCCCACTGACCAAGTTGCACGTCCTGTACCACCACGATGCCGCTCTCGGCGCTCATCGTCGGCTCGACCGGAGCACCCTTATCTTCGCTGGCCCGCTCGTCCAGGGTCCAGTTTTTCAAAAACTCGCTGTAGCGCGCGAGCAGCACGGCCTTGCGAACGCCTGAGTTCTGGTAGAAGTCCGGGGCTTGATCGCCAAAGGTCACGTCGGCTTCGCTTGCGCCGGGTGAGCCGTTTCGGTCCTCGTACACGGCGCTCAGCTTCAGGTGTGCGAAAGCGCCTTCACCGATGCGCTTGAGCTTGAGCAGCACCACGCCGCCCTTGGTCTGACCATCCTGCGTCTTGGAGGGGAACAGCGTGTTCACCTGCATCAGCGTGCCCGTGGCCAGATCCGCCTCGGGCGAGCCGTAGACTTTTTCAATCTCAAAGCCAGCCGCTTCCAGGTTCAGCCTTAGGTTAAAGACCAGGGGCGTGATCATATATGAAAAACCGTCGTCCATGCGTTCCTTGAACTCAGCAGCCGAGTGCATGG
>DATCIV010000120.1:0-2055 GCA_036507575.1 Candidatus Bipolaricaulota bacterium
AAGCTGTCATCAGCGATGAGGGTATTCTGCTGCTCATCGGGCTGTGGGTGAGCGGCAAACCCTTCTTCGGATCGCTGGCCGCTCAGTCTCAGGCATTGGTGGCGACCCGTTGGTTCGATCTGGCACTTAAGCTGGCCCGGACCCTGAAGATATCGCCTCCCGAAGCCGCACGGGCATTTGGGTACCTGGGCGTCGCGCTCTACGAGGCAGTGATCAAGGGCATGCCCGCGCATCGCTCGCTGGCGGGCCAGCTGAACGGCTGGCAAGGCGCGCCCGGTTTTGAATTGGGCAAAGCCTATGACTGGTCCTTGGTGGTCAACAGCGCTTTGGCGGTGGTTGCAAGCAAGATGTTGGCCAAAGATGCCAATGCAAGCAGCGAGGTGCAAGCGCTGAAGCAGCAGCTGTTAGCGCAGCTTGCTTCTGAAACGCCCCCTCAGATCGTCCAGCGCTCGACCTTGGCCGGCGCGTCCGTGGCGGACGAAATCCTGCGCTGGGCCGCCGCAGACCAATACGACGTGCTCTACAACTGCCCGTTCAACCCGCCGCAAGGCCCTGGCCTGTGGACGCCCACCCCGCCCGCCTTCGCGCCCGCCTTGCAGCCGTGCTGGGGCCAATTGCGGCCCTTTGCCTTGACCGATAGTCAACCCTGCCCAGCGCCGTCGCCGCCCGCCTACTCCGAAGCGCGCCAATCCGCCTTTTATCAGGAAGCGCTTGAGGTCTATCAGACGGTCAACGCCCTCTCGCCGGAGCAGAAGGACATCGCGGACTTTTGGGCCGACAACGCCGGACAGACCGCCACCCCGCCCGGCCACTGGATCTCGATCGTCGGCCAGGTCCTCGGCGAGAGAAGCAATTCATTGGAGGCTGCGGCGCAGGCGTATGCGCGCGTGAGCATCGCGCTTGCCGACGCCTTCATCACCTGCTGGAAAACAAAATTCGCCTTCAACCTCGTCAGGCCGGTCACCTACATCCAGAACCTGATCGATCCCGAGTGGACGACGGCCGTGGTCACGCCGCCGTTCCCGGAGTACACCTCGGGGCATTCCGTGGCCTCGGGCGCCGCCGCGCAGGTGTTGAGCGATTTGTGGGGACCAATGGCGTTTGTGGACCGCACGCACGATGCGCTGGGACTTGCTCCGCGCTCGTTTGGTTCGTTCATGGAGGCGGCACAGGAGGCGGCGATCTCCCGGTTGTACGGCGGAATCCACTTTCGCTCAGCCATCGACAACGGTTTGCAGCAGGGGATGTGCATCGGCAATCACGTCAACGCCCTTCGCTGGGAAAAGTAACCACTCAAGCACGCATCGAAAGGAACGTCATGAGCCGATTGACACAAGCGGATAAGCTGGGCTACCTCAAGTTATGCCCCTTGTTTCAAGGGCTGAGCAACCGCCAGCTGGGCCAGGTGGCCGGCAAGACTTTTCAGGAGACGATCGCGCCGGGCAAGGCCATCGTCAAGCAAGGGTCCATGGGGCAGGGTTTTTTCGTGGTGATGGACGGCGTGGTGCGCTTCGAGAAAAACGGAAAGCTGCTGGCCACGCGCTCGCAGGGCGCTTACTTCGGCGAGATCTCGCTGCTGGACGGCAGGCCGCGCACGGCATCCGTGATCGCGGACACGGAGGTCCAACTGTTGTGCGTGACCAAGGCGGCGTTTCGCGAGTTGCTGGACGGGGTTCCGGGCATGAAGGACAAGATCATCCTGTCGCTTTGCCGGTATCTGCGCATGGCGGAGGAATCGCTGTCCGGATCAAGGAAACCACCTTTCGAGGGGATGGACGGATAGTGGTTCGTTGAGGGTACAAACTTTCGCTCACGAGCCGCTAAGGGGATCAAATATGTCTACTACTCAAAACGGTTTCCGTCAAACTCAGCGAAGCCGATCTCAACCTGTTGAAGACTATTGCAGACGAGCATGGCGTGGGGCATACGACCCTCATTCGCATGTGGCTCAAGGAAAAGCTGCTTTCGTTGAGAAAGACCTAGCCTATCGGTTTGAGAGCTTATCAGCATCCGTCCACTTGATGGCTTCAAAAGCCACGCGGCAGTCGCGGCAGT
>DATCIV010000121.1:0-3256 GCA_036507575.1 Candidatus Bipolaricaulota bacterium
AGAGCACCTCGCGTTCGATGCCCTCGTTCTTGGCCAGCTCTTCCATCGCCTCAAGGAATTCGATGTTCATAACTTGCCTTCCTCCCAGGGTCGGGCGCGGCAGCGCGGCCGTGCTCATCGCCGTGAAATGAAAATACCCAAGAAGGTTTCTTGGGTATTTGCCGTTGCGGCCCCTGCCTTGTTTGAAACCTAACGTGATTATAGCGCGCTTCCTCAAGTTTGCAACGCCCGGAAGAACAAGCGCCCGCCGCCGTGGCGTTCAAGCCGTCTTGTGCTCGAAAGTGTCGCTTGCAGCTGCTGTAAAAGTCACACGCCGCCCGGAGGCAGCCGGGCGGCGTGCGCTGCTAGGTGTGACCCTTGCCCGAGAAAGGCGGCCAAAATACCCCGACTATTTTGCCTCGCCTTTCCCTAAGGAGGTATTCCTCGTCTTTGGGGCCTGATGATATTTTTCTTTGCGTGAAAAAGGAATGGAGATCCCGTGAAAAAACCGTTCAAAATCAGTCAAAGCGATACGTCAGAGCCCAAGCCGCTCAGCGACCTTGAAAGCGCGGCGGGCGCTTGTGCAGGAACGCCTGAAGCCCCTCTTGAAAATCCAGGCTGCGCCCGCCTGCCGCCACCGACAGGCTCTCCGCCTCCAGCTGGGCGTGCAACCCTTGATCCAGGCTCTGCTGAATCAGCCGCTTGGTGCGCTGCAACGCCAGCGGCGGCCCCGCCGCCAACCGCTCGGCCCATGAAGCCACCCGAGCTTCCAGCTGCTCGGAAGGGACCACGGCGTTGACCAACCCCAGCTCCAGCGCTTCTTGCGCGCTCAAGTGCGGGCTGAAGGCTGCCAGCTCGAAGGCCTTCTTCTCCCCCAGCAGCCGCACCAGGTGGTACGTGGCGCCGTAATCCGGCGACAGTCCCAGCTTGGCAAACGCGGTGACGAAAGCGGCCCCCGCGCCGGCGACGATCAGGTCGCATGCCAGACACAAGCCCAGGCCCCCGCCTGCGGCCACGCCGTGAACCGCTGCAATGACGGGCTGGGGCAGCTCCTTGAGCTTTGCGATTGCCTGATGGCCCGCCGCGGTGAGCGTGCGCAGGTGCCAGGGCACGTCCTGTTGAGCGGCCACTTCCTTCAAGTCCGCTCCTGCGCAGAACGCGGCTCCAGCCGCCTTTAAAACGATCACGCGCACCTCGGCGCTCTGCTCAACGTCCAGCAGCGCCTGGTGGAGCTCGCGCACCATCGTCAGCGTGAACGCGTTGAGCGCCTGCGGCCGATTCAGGGTGAGCGTGGCAATGCCGGCGTTCCGGGTGAGCAGCAGGGTTTCAAAGCCCATGCGCAAGCCCTTCCCGCGCGCCCAGCCGCTGCGCGCCGCTGTAGACGTTGAAGCGCTCCCGGCTGACAAACCCCAGCAAAGTGACCTGGAAGCGCTGCGCAAGCGTCACGGCCAGGCTGGACGGCGCGCCCACGGCCGCCACCACGGGAATGCCCGCCAGCACCGCTTTTTGCACCAGCTCAAACCCTGCGCGCCCGCTGAGCACGAGGACCGATTGCGACAGCGGCAGCTTTCCCGCCATCAACGCCCAGCCGATGGCCTTGTCCACCGCATTGTGTCTCCCCACGTCTTCGCGCACGGCAAGCACCCGCCCGGCCGCGTCAAACAGCCCGGCCGCGTGCAGGCCGCCGGTGCGCTCAAACAGGGACTGTCGCTCTCGCAGCGCGTGCGGGAGCCGCCCGATCAGCTCCAGCGGAACGCGGAAATCCCCAGCGATGGGCGTGCACCCCTGCGCCTCCAGCGCCTGCAGCGAGGTTTTGCCGCACACCCCGCAGCTGGAGGTGGTGTAGAAATGGCGCAACAGGCGCGCAGGGTCAAAGGCAACGCCCCGAGCCAGCTGCACGTTGACCACGTTGTAGAGCTGCTCTTGGCCGCCCTCCACGCAGTAGGCCATCGACGTGACGTCGCTTGCGCTGCGGATGATGCTCTCCCCGTGCAGGAAACCGGCGGCAAGCTCGAAGTCGTGTCCCGGCGTGCGCATCGTGATCGAAAGCTGTGCGCAGTGCAGCGCCGTTGCATCCTGGTAGAGCAAACGGAGCTCCAGCGGCTCTTCGCTTGCGACCCAATCCACGTCGGGCTGCAACGTGGCGTCTGCGTAGCGCTGCAAGGACAAACGGGTGGCGCTGCCGGACCGCTTGGACGCGCTCGACATGGTTTTGAGCCTAACACCAAGGGTGCGGTCGCACAAGCCGAGGGCAAGGTCCCAAAGGAAGGGTCACACCTAGCAAACTACTTCACACCAGCAGGAAGGGGAACAGGAACAAGAACAGCAGGTTCAGCAGCAAGAAGCGCAGCCCATCTCCAAACACCCATCCACCGGAGCTGCCACTCCCTGTGGGAGCGGCCGATTCGGGGTTCAAGCTGAAGGTGGCGCTGTAGCCGCCGGCGTACTGGATCTCGAACGGTTGCTCGGCAAGCACGCGCGAGTCCAGCGCGATGACGCCCGCGCTGACGACGTCCGATGGCAGCACGCCGGCTGCGAAATCCGGCGTGATCGGGGTGACCATCTGCGGCTCAAGCGCGATGCGGAAGATGTTCTGCACAAACGAGATGGCGAACGGATCGAAGAAGGAACTTCTGGCCGGCACCACCAGCACCAGCAGCGCGTTTCGCTGCACAAACGGCGTGATCGCCGTCTGGATTTCCGGTTTGAGCCGACCGGCCAGCGTCTGTTCGTTGATGTAGATGAAGGCCAGGATGAACTGGGCGTCATCCTCCTCAACGAACATCGCCCGGATGAGCTGTTGAGGAATGCCGGTTTCCTGGCTGATGCGCCGCGCCGCGGAGCTCTCCAGGAAGCCCTGTGCGTAGGCGCTGGCGCTCAAGCCGAGCAGCACTCCCACCACCACAAGCCCTTTGCACAACCAACGCACGCCATGCTCCTTTCGAATGGCTTGACGAATCGCCCGCCTGCGCTTAGATCAGGAAGAACAGCAGCGAGGCCAAAAACACGAACCAGAAAGCGAACAGGAAGAACAATACGGAATCGATCACGATCATGCTCTCACCTCCCCGATCCTAGTTTTGATCGCCTTTCAGTATAGCACAGCGCGCAAAACCCTTACAAGTCCTGCAAGTCACCCCGCCGCGCGGGCGCTGGCATTAGCACCGGTTTGGGAACAAGGCTATAATTGGGCGGCAAATCGGCAGCGTTAGCCGTATGGAGGGTTATGTTCAAGTACTCGAGACGGGCTTTTCTGAAAGGGTTGGCAGCCGGCGCC
>DATCIV010000122.1:0-3699 GCA_036507575.1 Candidatus Bipolaricaulota bacterium
CCTCCCCCGAGGCCGGCTGGACGCTGCCCCGCGGCGTGGCCACCCAAAAAGCGACGCCGCCCACGTCCACCACCACCCCGCCCTCGCGCGCCTCCAGCAGCGCGCCGCGCAGTTGGTCAATCATCGAACACCTCCACCCGGCCCGCACAGGCTTCTTTCAGCTGGCGTTTCAGCTCCTCCAGCTGCGCCCGGGCCAGCACGATGCGCACCTGGGCCAACTCGCCGTGCTCCACGCCCTCGATCTGGGCGCGCGCGCGGTGCAGCACGCCCATCACCGCGCCGGTGAGCGCGTGGGAGTAGCGGATGCGCAAGCGGGCTTGAGGGATTTTCCTCACGGTGCCCGCCGCCTCCAACGCGGCCTTTGCTGCGTCGCCGTAGGCGCGGATCAGCCCGCCCACCCCCAGCTTGGTCCCGCCGAAGTAGCGGACCACGACCACCAGGGCGTTGCACAGCTCCCGTCCGCGCAGCACTTGCAGCATGGGCGCGCCTGCGGTGTGGAGCGGCTCCCCGTCGTCGTCGCCGTGCTCCAGGATTGAATCCTCGTGCAACAGGCGGTAGGCGCTGCAGTGGTGGGTGGCATCGGGGAAGCGGGACCTTGCCTGGTCCAGGTAGCGTTCAACCTGCGAAAGCTCGCTAAGCGGTTGAGCCAGGGCGATGAAGCGGGAATCGGCGCGTTTGAGCTGAACCTCAGCCGCCCGGGCCAGCGTGCAGTACCCTGTTGAAATCGCGCCCTCGTCCGCCAGCATGGACTCAAGCGTAATGCCTTCGCATCGCGCTGTCAATTTGAACCCTTCTTGAATGTGCGCTATGATTCAAGTCCACAAAGGAGCAGCCATGCAAAAGCAAGCCCTCTGGACGGTGCTCGTCGTCGGACTGGTGCTGTTGAGTCTGTGGAACCTCAGCTTCATGGTAGGGCAAGGCTCGGCGACCAAAGACCTGTTTGACCCCGTCTTTGACGCCTATGAGCTCATCCAGGAGCGCTTCTACCGACCGCAGGAGATCGATCGCACCCAGCTGCTGCAAGGATCCCTGCGCGGCATGCTGGAGCAACTGCACGATCCTTACAGCAACTATCTGTCCCCCGACGAGTACGAGCGCTTCAACCGCGCCCTGGAAGGGGAGTTTCCAGGCGTGGGCATCCACATCGGCATCCGCAACGATCGACTGACCATCGTCTCCCCCATCAAGGATGGGCCCGCCGAGCGCGCGGGCGCGCGCGCGGGCGACGTGATCTTGCTCATCGACGACAAAGACACCGAGGGCATGAGCCTGGATGAAGCCGTCTCGCTGCTGCGCGGCCCCAAGGGCACCCAGGTCACCTTGCAGGTGCTCCATCGCGACGGCACGGGCGAGCGCTTGATCATCGAGCGCGACATCATCCACGTGCCCACGGTGGAAACTCGCTTGATGGAGGATGGCAAGGTGGGATATCTGCGGTTGTTCACCTTCAACGAGAACGCCGGCCAGGACGTCAAGAACGCCTTGGTGCAGTTCGCCGAAAGCTCCGTCGAGGGCATCATCCTGGACCTGCGCGACAACGGCGGCGGACTGCTCAACGGGGCCATCGCCGTGGCCAGCCAGTTCGTCGACAACGGCGCAATCGTGACCACCACCGGCCCGGGCAACGGCGCCCATACCTATCCCTCCGAAGGCAATCTGTGGAAAAACCTGCCGGTCGCCGTGCTCATCAACGGCGCCTCGGCAAGCGCAAGCGAGATCGTGGCAGGCGCCCTGCAGGACGCCGCCATGGGCGTGCTGGTGGGACAGCAGAGCTTCGGCAAGGGCGTCGTACAAACGCTGTTCTCGCTTGGCGACGGTTCGTACCTCAAGCTGACCACCTCCGAGTACCTCACGCCGCTTGGCCGTCACGTTCAAGGGGAAGGCTTGACCCCGGACCTGCCCGTGGCCGATGCGCTGGCGCTGGCGGACCAAGTCTCCGCGCTGCTGGCTGAGATGAAGCCATCGCTGTACACCAAAGAAGCGCGCGCGCTACTGGATGCGCTGCTGGCCCAACTGGTCGCCGTGCTGGAGCAAGCGCAGGACGATGCGCCGCAAGCGGAAGACGCCGCAGCAGCGCTGCGCAGTCAGTTTCAGGACGGTCGCCCCACGCTGCTGGAGGCGTCCGAAGGCGCCCTGAGCGACCCGCTTGACGAGTTCGATGGACTGTTGGCGCAGTTGCAGGACGCACTGAGCCAGTCCGCCATCCGCATCGCTTTGGATTGGCTGCTCGCCCACCAGGGGCAGCTGTGCCCCTGTCAGGCCCCCGCCATCCCTTGATGGCGCTGCTGGCACAACGCCTCTCCTTTCGCTACCCCGCCCAGGGATCACCGGCTGTGCAGGACGTGTCCCTGCGCCTGGAGCCGGGCGAGTTGGTCGTGCTGTTGGGGGCCAACGGCTCCGGCAAGAGCACGCTGATGCGCCTGTTGGCTGGATTGTTCCTGCCGGATGAGGGCGCCGTCTTTGTGGATGGATTGCCCACCCCTCTGCCGCAACATCGCACGGCGCTGCGGCGCAAGGTGGGCATGGTCTTCCAGCATCCGGAGAACCAGATCGTGGCGCAGACCGTGGCCGACGAGGTGGCCTTCGGGCTGGAGAACGTCAACCTCGAGCCGAGTCTTATTCAACAGAGGGTGCATCAAACGCTGGAGCGCGTGGGGCTGAGCGCGCACGCGGACCGTTCTCCCGATGCCTTGAGCGGCGGGCAGCTCCAGCGCCTGGCCCTGGCGGGCGCGCTGGCGGTGGAGCCTTCTTACCTGCTGGTGGATGAGCCGTTCGCCTGGCTGGATTTGGAGGCGCAGGCGGCGCTGCTTGAGCAGCTGAAAGCCACCTGCCGCGCAGGCTGCGCCGTCGTGATCGTGACTCAGGAGACGGATTTGTTGTCCCATGCGGATCGCGTCTGGCTCATGCACCAAGGCCATTTGGTCGCCGACGCGCCGCCCCAGACCCTGGCCCAAGCGCCTCAAGCGTTCGAGCGCGCAGGCCTGCAGGCGCCTCCCGTGTGGGCGCTGTGCCACCGGCTGCGGGCGCATCTCCCCTGTCCAGACCCTGTCCTCGACCTGGAGCAGGCATTGCGCTGGCTGGCTCCCCACCTGCCCGCGCCTGCCGCCCGCATCCAACAACAGGAGGTCCCCTCAGTCGCCAAACCGCTGTTGGCACTCGAGGACGTGGGGTTCAGTTACGCGCGCCTGCCGGAGTCCGAATGGCTGCTGCGCGGCGTGAATTTGACCCTTGAGCCCGGAAGCTGGCTGGTGCTCAGCGGGCCGTCCGGCTGCGGGAAATCTTCGCTGGTGCAGCTGTTCAACGGCCTGTTGCGCCCCCACTGCGGTCGGATCGAACTGCAAGGGCGCTCGATTCAAGGCCAAAGGACGGCGCAGCTTTGTCGGCAGGTGGGTCTGGTGTTCCAGAACCCGCGTCAGCAATTCTTTGCCGCATCCGCGTACGAAGAGATGGCCTTTGCCCTGCTGGAGCAGGGGGTATCGCACGAGCAGATCGACGCGCGCGTGCAGCGCGTCTGTCGGCAACTGGGCCTGAGCGTCGAGCTGCTGCAACGCCCGCCGCAATCCCTGAGCGGCGGCGAGCAGGTCAAGGTGGCCCTGAGCTCGGTCCTGCTGCTGGAAGCGCGGCTGCTGGTGCTGGACGAGACGCTGGCCTCGCTGGACCCTTGGTCCCGCACGCAGGTGCTGCGCGCGCTTGAGCAGC
>DATCIV010000123.1:0-3160 GCA_036507575.1 Candidatus Bipolaricaulota bacterium
CGGCATAACGGCAATAGGAAACTCAACTGAACACGGGTAGTTGCATAGGGGCGACCGGCCGGTCGCCCCTACTCTTTTATGCGTAGATCACGTGCAGGCTCAGGAACGCCTCAAGCTCGCTGTAAAACCGCTCGATCGTCTCGCGCTTGCGCCAACCGTGCCCCTCGCCCTCGTAGACGTGGTATTCGAATGGCACGCCCCGCTGGCGCAGCGAATCTGTGATCGCATCGGACTGGGAGCGGGGCACCACCCGGTCCTCCGCGCCCTGGAACAGGATGAGCGGATCTTGGATGCGATCCGCAAAGAACAGGGGCGAGCGCTCCCGATACAGGGCGCTCGCCTGCGGCAACGGACCGATGAGCGAATCCGAATACCGCGCCTCGAACTTGTGCGTGTCGGCCGCCAGCGTGAACTGGTTCGTCACCCCGTACAGGCACGCGCCCGCTTTGAAAAAACCGGGGTGGTGGATCAGCGCCTGGAGCACGGTAAAGCCCCCCGCGCTGCCGCCCATGATCACGCGCTTGCCGGGGTCCGCCTCGCCTGCATCGCTCAGGAACTTCGCCCCGCCGACACAATCCTCCACGTCGTAGGCGCCCCACTGCCCCTTGAGCGCATCGCGATAGCTGCGGCCATACCCCGTGCTGCCGCGGTAATTGACGTTCAGCACCGCGTAGCCGCGCGTGGTGAAAAACTGCACCTCGCCGTTGAAGGCTGCATGGCGTTGGGACGTGGGACCGCCGTGGACCAGCACCACCAGCGGCGGCAGGCCGATGCCCTCCACATGGGAGTGGACCGGCCGATAGAACAGCCCATGCACCGTCGCTTTCCCGCACTTCCACGCGACGGGCTCGGCGATCGAAAACGTCTCGGGAGACGCCCGCTCGCTGCTGCTGCGACGCATCACGGTCAGCCTGGCGCCGCGCGGTTCATAACAAAGCAAGCGCGTGGGCGTTTGGTCTGAGGAGCCCAACAAGGCGATCGTTCCGCGCGGCGCGCAGAGACTGGGCATGGCCAGATGCGTGTAGGCGGCAAGCGCTTCGTGCCGCCGAACCTTCCCCCCTTGCAGCGCGTACGACCACAGCGACCAGCGGCCCCGCTCGTTTTGCAGGAAGTAGAGCGCCTTCCCATCGCGCGAAAAACCGTGGGTGCGCTCCCCTTGCACCCAGGCGGGCACCGCGACCTCCACCCCTTTGGGGCTGACGGCTTTTGCCTTGCCGCCCTTGAGCGCGCGCACGTACAGCCGCCACCAGCCGTCCGAGTCGGCCACATAGGCCACGGCGCGCCCGTCGGGGGAGAACTCGGGCTGGAAAACGGACAGATCTTCGCCCTCAAGCCAGACTTCTTTTTTCTTCAGCCGGGGCAAATCACCTTGAACCTCAAGTCGCGCAAAGGCCATACGCGTGCTATCCCAGGGCATGTTGGGATGGTCCCATTCGATAAAGACCACGCCCCTGCCATCGGGATGCCAGCGCGGCTGCATGTAGAAATCGGCGCCCTCCACCAGCTTCTGCGGCCAGTGTTTACCTTCCGCGTCCACCAGCGCCAGGCAGTCGTTTGCCCCGTCGTGGTGCACGTAGACAACCCATGCCCCATCGGGTGAGACGGTGGGCGAAGCCGCGCAGCCGAAGGCCGGCGTGATCGGGCGGGCAGACCCTGCGTTCAGCGATTGGCGATACAGCCGCCCGTCATCGCATGCGAAGATCACGTGGCCGTTTGCAACCGTAAAATTACCGCCGCCGTAGCCCACCTTGGCGCGCACGGACAGCGTGGTGGTGAGTTCTTTGGGGGCGCTTTCCCCATCAGGCAGCGCCACCAGTACGCCGCGATCGGAGCGGCCTTCCAGCCAAACCAGCGCGCCGTCGTCGCCCCACTCCACCTCAGACAGCCTCAGCGTCTCGGCCAAGTCCTTGGCGGAAAGGGCGCTGGGCCAAAGGCCGTATTGCACCTGCTGTTTACCTTTGGACATGGGATCTCCTCACGCGCTCACCGATGGGCACCAGATATACGCTGCGCTTGGCAAGCACTTCCTTCCCTCACCAGGGGAAAGGCCGGTTCTTGAAAACGTTAAGGGTCGGCTATCAAGCATTCCAACAACGCCTCAACCACAAGGTTTCAAATCCTATGCCGATTATGCCTCTCACGACTATAACTTAGAACACCTTCGGTCCTTGCAGCTGCGGGTGACGGATGTCAACGGCGGATCGGTCCTATGGGTTGCCTTCTTTCAATCAGGTGCAGTACAGTGAAACGAAGGGGATTGCCACCCCTGGCGCGTTTATGAGCGAAGCTGCGGAGGTACTTTGTGAAATCATTGCGATGGATGATTGCAGCCGGTTTGATGCTGTGCCTGGGCTTGGTGGAAGCCACGCCCCAGGACGCCCTGCGCGTTGAACAAACCCTGTCCAAGACGGCGATGTCGGTGAAGAGCTGCCAAGGCGCCCCTGACAAGGCCACCGTGACCCTGACCCTTCAGAGCTCGGAGCAAGTCAAACCCGTGGACCTGGTGATGGTGCTGGACCGCTCCAGCAGCGAGGACCTGGGCGCCGTCAAGGATGCCGCCCTGCGCCTGATGAATTCCCTGAACGAAAGCAACGGCGACCGGCTTGCCCTGGTTTCTTTCGCCGACACCGCCCGGTTGGATCAGGCGCTTTCCTCGGACTTTGAAACCGTAGCGCGGGCCGTGCAGTCCCTGAGCGGCGGCAACCTCACCGCCCTGGGCGACGGCCTGCACCTGGCGCTGGAGGAATTAAACGCCTCCAAACGCGCCGACGCAGTGACCGGCATCGTCGTCTTCAGCGACGGCGGGGCCACCACCGGTTTCGATCCCCTGGCGCAGGCCGACCGCGCCCAGTCGCTGGGATTGCCCGTGTACTTCGTGGGCCTGACGGCCAACGTCAGCCGCGGCGCACTCAGCGAGCTGGCCAAGCGCGCAAACGGCAACTTCTTCGCAAGCGCAAGCGACCAAAGCCTGATCGGCGTGCTCAAGCGCCTGCAACGCGCGCTCGTCGCCGAGTTCATCACCCTGACGCAAGTGCTTCCGGACGCGCTTTCCTACGCCGAGGCGCCGGCCGGGTTCCAGGCGCCGCACATCGTCCTGGCGCGCAACGGGACCACGGAACTCAGCTGGACGGCGAGGGCCTTGGTCAGCGGGCAGACGTGG
>DATCIV010000124.1:0-2238 GCA_036507575.1 Candidatus Bipolaricaulota bacterium
TTAAAACTCTTGGCCTTGAAGAACCTCAACCGGTTGGCGTTGCTGACCACGGTCACGCTGGAAGCAGCCATGGCGGCCCCCGCCAAGATCGGCGAGAGCAGCAACCCGAAGAACGGATAGAGGATCCCCGCCGCGATGGGGATGCCGAGCGTGTTGTAGCCAAAGGCGCCCACCAGGCTTTGCTTGGCGTTGCGCATCGTGGCCGTGGAGATTTCGATGGCGTAGGCCACGCCCTTGAGACTACCGCTCATCAGCGTGATGTCCGCGGCCTCGATGGCGACGTCCGTGCCGGTGCCGATGGCAAACCCTACGTCCGCCTCCGCCAGCGCGGGCGCGTCGTTGATGCCGTCGCCGACCATGCCCACTTTTTGGCCGCCCTTTTTGAGCAAATGCACTTGCTCGACCTTGTCCTCGGGGAGCACCTCGGCCAGCACCTTGGCGATCCCCACCTGCTTGGCGATCGCTTGAGCGGTGCGCTCGTTGTCGCCGGTGAGCATGACGACCTCCAGCCCCATCTCCTGCATGGTGCGGATGGCCTGCACGGAGTCGTCCTTGATCGTGTCGGCCACGGCCACCACGCCTGCGGCTTTGCCGTCGGCGGCCACGTACATCGCGGTCTTGCCCTCGCCCTGGAGGCGCTCGACCTGCGCGTCGATGGGCGCGGTGTCGATGTTCTCGCGCTTCATTAGCTTGCGATTGCCGATCAGGATGCGCTGATCCCCGATGGTGGCCTCTACTCCGTGCCCGGGAACGGCGTTGAAGTCGGTGGGATCCGTCAGCTCAACCCCTTGCGCGCGCGCTCCGTTCACGATGGCCTGCGCCAAAGGATGCTCGGAGGGCAAGTCAGCGCTCGCCGCCCAGCGCAGGAGGGCTGCCTTGTCGAAGCCTTGAGCGGGTATAGCGTCGGTGAGCTCCGGCTTGCCCTTGGTGATCGTGCCCGTCTTGTCCAGCACGATGACGTCAAGCCGGGAGGCCGTCTGCAGCGCTTCGCCGCTTCGGATCAGCACGCCGTGCTAGGCCCCCTTGCCCACCCCGGCCACCAGCGAGAGGGGCACGGCCATGCCGATGGCGCACGGGCAGGCGATGATCAGCACCGTGACCGCCGTGACCACGGCGAAGGCCAGCGCGGGGCTCGGGCCGAGATTGAACCAGATCAGGAAGGTGAGCAGCGAGGTGATCATCACCGCAGGGGCAAAATACCCCGAGGCCACGTCCACCAACCGGGCAATGGGAGCCTTGGAGCCCATCGCCTCCTGGACCAGCTTGACGATCTGGGCAAGCGCGGTGTCCTTGCCCACTTTGGTGGCGCGGAATTTGAAGGCGCCCGTGGTGTTCATCGTGGCGCCGATGACCTCGTCATCCACGGCTTTGTCCACGGGCAGGCTTTCGCCCGTGACCATGGACTCGTCCACCGCCGAGTGTCCCTCCACGATTTCACCATCTACGGGGATCTTCTCGCCGGGGCGCACCAGCACCAGGTCACCGACTTCGACCTCCTCCACGGGGATCTCGGCCTCTACGCCGCCCCGCATCACGCGGGCGGTCTTGGCCTGCAGGCCGATGAGCTTGCGGATGGCCTGGCTGGTCTGGCCCTTGGCGCGCACCTCCAGAGCTTGTCCAAACACCACCAAGGCCGTGACCACGGCAGTCACGTCGTAGAAGGGCACGGCCGTGCCCTCAGGGAATAGCCGAGGGAAGAGCAGCGCCACGGTGGAATACAGCCACGCCGCGCTGGTGCCCAGCGCGATCAGCGTGTTCATGTCCGCAGAGTGGTGCTTGAACGCCGACCACCCGCCCGTGAAGAATTGCCGACCCGAGTAGAACATCACCGGCAGGGTGAATACCCCTGAAAGGGCGAACAGCAGCCAAGTAGTTCCCTCGGAGACCGCCGAGATGAAGAGGTTCGGCAGGTAGAACCAAGGCAGCTCCGGATAAGCCACCAGCATGGTGGGGATCGAAACCGCCGCCGCAAACCAGAATTTCCTCAGCAAGCGCTTGTACTCATTGAGGTGTGCTTTGGTCTCTTGATCGGTAGATTCTTCCTTCTCCACCCGGCGCACAGCCTTGTGCTGGCTCACCTGGCCGCTGTCGCTAGAGCCATTGCTCAGGAAGCGCGCGGGGTCTTCGTCGAACTGGCTGGCGCACGACTGGGAACAGAAATAGAGGGTCTGCTCTTGATACTCGCGCCGCGCTGCGGCGTTTTTCTCGTCCACGTTCATTCCGCATACCGGATCTTTG
>DATCIV010000125.1:0-4946 GCA_036507575.1 Candidatus Bipolaricaulota bacterium
TGCTAAACAAGCAGAAACCATTGGATATGGATTGAAGGCCACCCTTATCCCCTCAAGCATGGTCGTATGGTGAACAAGCAAAACCATGAATCCAAGGAATCACGTCTGTTCCAATGCAGACTACTGTCCCGCTCACGTCCACAAGCGTACCCAGGGGAGTGAGAAAAAACGGTTCTTTCCAGATGAAAATCTCATTAAAACCGGATGGAGGTCAATGCCCGCTCTCCATGGAGACATCGCCAGCGCTTCGCATGGCGCGCGATCCCACCAGACACCTTCATGCTAAGAGTCTGTCTTCAAAGTGGGGGACAAACTCATCTGCTCCCCCTTCTCCCCTGCTGGGAGAAGGCCGGGATGAGGGGAAAGTCAGCACCACCGATCACACCCTCACCCCAACCCTCTCCCAACGGGAGAGGGAGATTGCTATAAAGCATGGATCCCCCTTGCAGTTGGAGGGTGTCCCTTTTGAAGACGGACTCTAAGGCAGGATCCACAGGCGTTGGCGGTCGGCAAGCACCCTGACGCGCACGCCCCAAACCTCCTGAATGCGCCGCTCGGTCAACACGTCGGCGGGCAGGCCGTAGGCCGCCAAGCGCCCCTGCCGCAGCACGGCCACGCGATCGGCGTAGCGCGCGGCCAGGTTCAGATCGTGCAGCGCCATCACCACAGTGAGCCCGTCACGGGCAAGGCCTCGGATGAAATCCAACAATTGAAGTTGATGGTTCAGGTCCAGGTGCAGCGTGGGCTCATCCAGCAGCAAGGCTTCGGGTTCCTGGGCCAAGGCCAGCGCCAGGAAAACCCGCTGTCGCTCGCCGCCGGACAGCGTGCGCAGCACGCGCCCCGCAAACGCCTGCGTTTGCGTCAATTCCAGGGCGCGCTGCACGGCGCGCCGGTCCTTGTCGCTCCAACGACCCCAACGCCTGCGGTGGGCAAGTCGCCCCCATGAGACCACCTCTTGCGCGCAGAAGTCAAACGAAAAGGGCTTCTCTTGCTCCAAAACGCTCAAGCGGCGCGCGATCTGCAGGGGCTTGAGCGCGGCAACGTCCAGCGCGTCCAGGTACGCCGTTCCTTGGCAAGGGGCAAGCGCACCCGACATCACGCGCAGCAGCGTGGTCTTTCCGGCCCCGTTGGGACCTGTCAGGGCAAGTACCTCACCGGGGCGCGCTTCCAGATCCACCTGCTCCAAGGCGAAAGCGCCGTCGTAGGCAAACGAGACGCCCCGCACTGACAGTTTCACAGCCCTCCCCTGCCTTGCCTTCGCAGCAACAGCAGCAGAAAGAAAGGCGCCCCCACCATCGCGGTGAGCACGCCCACCGGCAGCTCCAAAGGCGCCCACGCCGTGCGAGCCAGGGTGTCGCAAGTCATCAGGAACGCCGCCCCGCCCAGGGCGCAGGCGGGCAGCAGCAAACGATGATCGGGCCCCATCAGCAAGCGCAGCGCATGGGGCACGATCAGCCCCACGAAGCCGATCGTGCCCGCCACCGCCACCGCCGAAGCCGTCATGAGCGTGACCACCCCCAGCAGGGCGCGGTGCAGGCGCTTGGAATCCACCCCCAGATGCCGCACCCCATCCCCCAGAGCCAGCGCGTTCATCTGCCGGCCGTACGGCAGCAACAGCGCCGTTCCCGCGACGATGACGGGGGCCAGCCACGTCAGATACGACCAACTCGACCGGCCAAGTCCGCCCATGATCCACAGCACGATGGCCTTCAACTGCTCGCCGCTCAAGAAGATGAGCAAGGTCGTGACCGCCGAAAACAAAGCGCCCAGGGCCACCCCCGCCAGGATCAGCGTGTCCGTGCGCACGGGGCCCGAGCGCAGACGAGCCAGGTGCTGCACCACCCATACCACCACGGCGCCTCCCACAAATGCGCCGATGGCCAGGGCGAACCCGCCCAAAGAGCCCTGCAAGCCCAGGGCAATGACCAACGCGGCCCCCGCGCTTGCGCCGCTTGCGATGCCAAGCACGTAAGGGCTTGCCAGGGGATTTTGAAACACCCCCTGCATCACGGCCCCCGACACCGCCAAAGCCCATCCCACCAGCGCTGCGGTCAATGCACGGGGTACGCGCAATCCGTGAACGATCTGGGCGAACGCGGGCTTGTCCTCTGCGCCCCAGCCCTTGAACAGGATGTCCACCAGCTGATCCAAAGGGATCATCACCGGCCCGATGGCCACGCCCGCCCCCAACCCCAACAGCACCAGCAGCGCCAAGGCGAGAAACATCCAGCGTGCAGCGCCCGAGTGCATGGACAGGCGATTACCTCGTTTGGTCGGGGAAAGCCTGGGGGTACAAGGCTTTGGCCATGGCTTGCAACGTGTCGGCCACGCGCGTGGAGGTCAGCGAGCTTGCCTTGACGCCGAAAATTTCTTCATTTTTCACCGCCGAAATCCCCGAGAGCAACGGATTGCCGCTGATGAGGGCCAGCTGGGAGGGAGCGGTGAAGATGACGTGCGGGTCCCGCGCGATCAGCTCCTCCAAGCTCACGACGTTCCCCCCTGCCACGTCGGAGAAGACGTTCGAGCCGCCCGCGCGCGTCAGCAACTCCCCCTCGATCGAGCCCTTCCCTGCGGCAAAGGGCGGACCGTCAGCGGAAGGAAACAAGAAGGCGGCGCGCACGGGCTCCTCCTGCACCACCGCGCTTTCCACCAGCACGATCTGGCGACTGATGGCGCTGACCAGCGCCGCCGCTTCGGCTTCCTTGCCCACCACCAGGCCCACTGCTTCGATCGCCGTGAACAGGTCGCCGATCCCGGTGATGAAGGCCACCGGTGTGACCACGGTCAGCCCGGCGGCTTCCAGTTGGTCGCGCACGTCGAACACCGCGCCCAGCACCACGTCCGGCTCAAGCGCGATGATCAACTCGATGTTCGGGCTGGGGAAGGAAGGTCCTATCTTGAGCACGTCGGCCACTTGGGGCGGGTTGTCCGGCGAGTCCGTCACACCGACCAGCAAATTCAAGGCCCCCAAGTCCACCAGGATCTCCGCGTACAACGGCGTCCCCGCCACCACCACCCGCTCCACCGACGGCGGAAGGGGAATGGTCATCCCGCGGTCATCGAGGACGACGCGTTCGGGCTGGGCCCACCCTGCGTTGAAACATGCCCCAATCAAGGCCAGAAACAGCACGAGTCGCCATCCGCAACAGGACTTCAACGACCTTACCCTATGTACCATGCGCTTGCGCGCGCCGCCTTCAAAGGGCGGCACGCTCACGCTCCTTTCCGTTGAGATTGAAAAACCTTCAGCTGCAACAGCTCGCTGACCATGCGCCAAAGCCCTCCTGCGGCGAGGGCGGGCTCGTCGGCGAACGAAATCACCACCGCATCCTTCGACCTCAAGGAAGGAAAGGTCTCCAGCAACAGCCGCTCCGAGGCGGGATTCACCGACCCCAGGGGTTCCTGAGTGTCGGGAAATACCAGTCCCTCAGCAAAAGAAAGCAGCAGCGCGCCTGTCGCCCCCGCCTGAATTGCTCGATCGCGCAAGGACCAAGCCGATGTCGGCAACTGCACGCCGCGCAGGTGGGCCGCGCACTGGGACTGATCTATCCCCAACTCCCCCAGCGTGAGTGCGGCAACGGCCCGCACCGCCTCAAACAACGGCGCAAATGCGTCCCTTCCTTCGGGCGTCAAGTGAGTGCCTGCTTTGGCAAACGTCACCCACCCGCGCACCGACAGCTGGTTGAGGTGGGTGCGCACGGTGCTTTCAGTACCGCCCGTGCGCTGCACCAGCGTGCGTCGGCCCAAGGGGCGGTCACGCAATGCATACAGCAAAGATGCGGCAAGTTCGATTCTCATGGCCTTTCTCCAAGGTGGGATAGTATATCCCACAAAGCATCTGTTTGATTGTAATGGACACAAAGAGCAAGCGCAAGGTCGAAAGCACAGCGCCGCCCGCAACGGGCGGCGCTGTTACCCCATTGGTGTGAGAGGGACAGGGTAAGGTGGGGTACATGATATACAATGAAGAACGCTTTCAGTTTCAACACAGGAGGAACGATGTGCGGAAGATTCGCCCTGAGCGTTGCGCCGCAGGCGCTGTTCGAAAGCTTTCACGTGCAACCGCTGCCCGGCCTAAAACCGCGCTACAACATCGCGCCCACGCAACTGGTCGCAGCGGTGCTGCGGCCTGACGCCCAAAGCGACCGGCAGATGCAGTGGCTGCAATGGGGCTTGATTCCCCCCTGGGCAAAGGACCCCAAAATGGGGGCGCGCATGATCAACGCGCGCTCGGAAACCGTACTCGAGAAACCCTCGTTCAGGGCGCCCTTCCGGCGCCAGCGCTGCCTCATCCCCAGCGACGGTTTTTTCGAGTGGAAGGAAGATCCCGGCGGCAAGCAGCCGGTGTTCATCTGCAAGCAAGATCGAAGCCCCTTCGCCTTCGCCGGGTTGTGGGAGTCCTGGGCGAAGGAGGGGCAAATCATCTACTCCTGCACGATCCTGACCACGCAGGCCAACGAGTTGCTCAAGCCCCTGCACGAGCGCATGCCCGTCATCCTGCAGGCGCGGGATTACGAGCAGTGGCTGGATCCGAGCTTGAACGAGCCCGCCCCGCTGCTGCCGCTGCTGGTGCCCCACCCTGCCGAGGGCTGGGTGGGGTTTGCGGTCAACAGGGCGGTGAACAACGCCAAGAACGATTCACCGGAGTGCATCCAACCTTTGGTGTCTTGATTTGCTTCTGCCATGCGACCTACCTCGACACATTGGGTCAATATGGCATGGTTTAGTGCAATGTGATACTGTGCGTTTGCACGTGTCTTATACGGATCGGCATACACTTCAAGGACGCCCGGTTGGATTTTTGAGCTGGACAATTCGTTCTATGCCCAAAAAAATTCGAGAATTGATTAGGGACTTGACGGAAGCCGGCTTCTATAAGATTCCCGGTGGAAAGGGGTCGCACCGGAAGTTTACGCATCTTCGGTATCGCGGTGCAGTCACACTGA
>DATCIV010000126.1:0-2291 GCA_036507575.1 Candidatus Bipolaricaulota bacterium
CGGTGAAGTTGGGATCCACCCCGATCTTTGAACCGCTTCCCGCGCCGGTGCCTCCGGTAGCCACGGGCCGCGCGTCGTTTCGGTTGTCGGGCGCGGAATTGTTTTTCAGGGTTTTGGTCCCGTCTGCGCCCGTGTCCTGGATGACGTGGGTGCGGGCGGAACGTTCAAGGGTCGTAGCGACGTTGGCGAAGTCCCCGCCCATGTTCCGGTATTGCTCGAGGCAGGCGTTGACCTTGGCTTTGAAAGCGTCGTTGCCGTCGGGTTGAACCCGTCCGGCAACCATCGGGCACCAAACCAGTGCGCCAGCCACAACCATCCAGCAGATCGTTTGGAAATGTTTCATGATGGAATTTTCACCACTCGTTACGGCAGCACTTCAAACGCCACAACGGCAGGCTCAGTAGGCCCCAGATAAGGCTGGGCGCTGGGCGCGGCTTCGCTGGGGAATTGATAGACGACGGCCAGTTCGTACTTGCCCGGCGTCTGCACGCCGTAGAAGGTGATGTGGTGAAAATCCTCGGTCTGGAACTCAACCGTATCCAGCGCCTGCTGGCCGAGGACGTGGTCGCGCTCGCTGCGCCACACCAGCTGCAGCCTCTGGCCCGGCGCGACCGCTTTGAGGCTCTGCTCCAGCGTATAGCCCAGATCCTCCAGGAAATTGACGATCGAGCTGCGCGTGGGCACGGGGTTGCCGTCGCGGGTCAGGGATGTAATGTGCAACGTTCCGGTGACTTGATCACTCAGGTTTGCGGGAACCGTTCCGGTGTTTTCCAGGGTCAGGCTGATTTCAATGGGCTCGCCGTTTTGGTAGGCGGATTTGACCGACGTCGCCGTCAGCCGCACCCGGGCGCCCGCTTGTGCCGCGTTGCCCAGCAAAATGCCCCTGTCTCCCTGCAACGCCCAACCCAACAGGAGCACAAGGCAAACCAAACTCAACCTGCGCATGAGCTTCCCTCCTTAGAGATCTTGCCAGCTATTGTAGCAAGAATCCTCCCGCTCCCCCCTTTTAGAAAACTGGATACACGACACTTTTTTGGAACTGAGGCTGAAACAAATCTCGTTTGTCATCCCCGCGAAAGCGGGGATCCAGATGAATCTTGCCTGATCTGGATTCCTGCTTCCGCAGGAATGACAACCAGAAAAAACTGTCGTGCAATGAGTTTAGCAAGGGGGGGATGGGAGGGTGGAAGTTTCAGCGCGCTTGATCGCCGCGGCGCCAGCCCGCCTATAGCTTAATCCTTCCACGTTCTTCTCAGCACGCGCAGCCAGTTGTGGTGGGTCAGCTTGCGCAGGTCGGATTTGTCGTACCCCTCTTCCTCCAAAGCGGCGATGAGCTTGGGCAGCCCAGTAACGTCTTTTAATTCGTTAGAGATGTTCGTGCCGTCGAAATCCGATCCGAAGGCCACGTGCTCAATCCCGATGCGCTCGTTGATGTAGTTGACGTGCCGCACGATCTCGATCAGGGGCGTTTCCAGCTCCGTGCGCCCGTCCATGCGCAGGTCCCGCACGTTGAAGCTGACGCCCACCACCCCGTTGGTTTGGGCGATGGCGTCCAACTGCTCGTTGGTCAGGTTGCGCGTCGAAGGGCACAGCTGGTGCGCGCCGCTGTGCGTGACGACCAGCGGGGCATCGGAGAGCTGAGCCACGTCCCAAAAGCCTTTCTCGTTCAGGTGGGCCATGTCCACGAGCACGCCAAGCGTGTTGCAGGCCTTCACCAGCGCTTTGCCGGCATCGGTCAAGCCCGGCCCGGTATCGGGCGATGCGGGGAACTTGAGCGGCACGCCGTGGCCAAAGGCATTCGACCGGCTCCACGTGATCCCGAGCGAGCGCAGGCCGGCCTGGTAGAAAACCTCCAGGGCGTCCAGCTGGGGGTCGACCATCTCCGCCCCTTCCGCGTGCAACACCGCGGCAAGCACGCCCCGGTGCAAGCACCGCTCCAGCTCGGCGGCGCTCCTCACCACCCGAAACCGCCCCTGGGACTGCGCTTCCAGGCGGAACAACAGCGACATCATCTGCAGCGCAAGCGGCAACGCTTCCTCGAAGGTCACCGGCTCAAATGGAAGGAATTCGTAGCCGGATTCGGTGGATTTCATCTTGGAAAGTGGAGGGCCGCTTTCCCTGGGGGAGCGCGCAAACACCGCGAAGAGCCCGCCGCTGAAGCCCCCTTCCAGCGCGCGCGGCAGGTCGAGGTGGCCGTGAAGGCCGCGTTCGAAGAAGCTGCGTTCCTTCCCCTTTTTGGGGAAGCACAGCTCAAACAGGGTGTCGTTGTGGCCGTCGAAGATGGGCCAGCG
>DATCIV010000127.1:0-8444 GCA_036507575.1 Candidatus Bipolaricaulota bacterium
TCCTATCCAGGCCTTACAGGGCGCTTGAGCCCCCAGACCACGAGCACGTCCCCGGCGATGGCCGCGACCGCGCCCGCAAACGCCCAGAAGAGCTGACCCGTCATGAACGAACCGGGCAACACGTTGATGCCTTGCAAAAACCAGATGATGCCGATGAGGTTCAACAGAATCCCCGCAACGACGAAGATGGTTCTTCCCACTCTGTTCTCCTTAAGCATCAAGTTATACTCCTTGAAGTCTATACTTATGGAGCGGATTTTGCGATCCTGCGCAGCCGGCCTTGGACCTTGGAGGTGCTCAACATACCTGTGCGGTTGATTTGCGTAGGCGATCTGATGGCCGAGCTGGTGGTCCGCCCTCCAAACGCGGCCAGCCTGGGAGGCGAAGCCCCAGCGACGTTTGTCACGCGCGCGGGCGGTCAGGCTTTGAACGTGGCAAGAGCAGCCCGCAGGGTGGGTGGACAGTCCATCCTGCACGCGGCGGTCGGGTCTGACGTGTGGGGTCGCTGGCTCACGGTTGAGCTACGCCGCCTGGGTATTGGAGCGAAGTTGCAGGTGACACTTGAGCCCACTGGGCTGGTGTTGTCTTTAGCGGCAACGGGGCAACGCACCATGTACGCGCAGCGCGGAGCCAACGCCCATTTGAAGCTTGCGCGCATCCGGCTTCCCAAGCACGGCGCTCTTTATCTATCAGGCTATTTGCTGGGCAATCCTGACGCCGATCGGGAGGTCGTGCGCCTCTTGAACGAGGCGCAAGGACGCGGCTTGCTGACGGCGGTGGACACGCCGCCTGCGGACATCTTGAGCGCGCTGGGCGCAGAGCGGTTCCTGGCCGCGTTCTCCAAAGCGAAGGTGCTGTTCACCACGCAGGAAGAAGGGCAGCGGCTCGTGGCAGGGGGCGCACTCGAACAAGTGGCAACAGAGCTCGCGCGCCGGTTTCCGCTGGTGGTGATCAAACTGGGGGCGCAAGGGTGTTGGGTGCAGCAAGGGGCCGATGGAGACCACGTCCCCACGACGCCACTTGAGCCCGTCGATGCCACCGGCGCCGGCGATGCCTTCTGCGGCGGTTTCTTGGTCGCGCAGGGACAGGGTCAACCTCCGCTGGAGGCAGCCGCCTTTGCTCACCGCGTGGCTGCGGAAACCATCATGGCCTCGAGTGACGCATAGAACAGTGCAGTGCATGGTGCAACACCCCACACACCAGCTATACTGGGCTTCTGCGTGCGATGTGCTCGAAGTCGTTCATCACAGCCTGCAATGAAGGAAGGACCACGTGCCCATCAAAAGCATGACCGGATACGGCGAGCAAAACGTGCTCACCGCCGAATGGGAAGTCTGCATTCGGCTAAAAACCCTCAACCACCGCCACCTCGATGCGCGCGTCACCGGATTGGACCGCTTCCCCGTCCTGCAGCTGAAGGTTCGCGATCTGCTGCAAAAGTCTTTCGCGCGGGGACGGGTGGACCTGGACGTCGAGGTCCGTCGCGCGCACCAAGCTCCCACGCTTACCTTTGATGCCACACTGGCGCGCCACTACATGGAAGAGCTATCGCAGTTCTCCAAAGAGCTTGGGCTCAAGCAGCAGCCCACGCTGGAGCTCCTGCTGAACATGGAGGGGGTCACCGAACGGGCGCCGGTGGAGGAGGAAACGCTGTGGTCCGCACTGGAGGGGGGGCTCGAGCAGGCCATGCAGCACTTGCAGCAGATGCGTGTGAGAGAAGGCTCGCATCTGGAGCAGGAATTGTGCTCCTTCATCGAGCGGTTGGAGGCGCTGACCCAGGTGGTGGCCGAACGCATGCCCAAGTTCAAGGACGCATTCCGCCAGCGCCTGCAAGAGCGCGTGGCATCCGTGCGTACCGACCTGCAACTGAACGAGCAGCGCTTTGAAGAGGAAGTCATCCTGTACGTCGAACGCTGCGATATCAGTGAGGAGGTGGCTCGCTTGCACAGCCATTTTGCGGCGGTGCGGGGGGCGCTTGCCGGCGACCAGCCGGCGGGCAAGGTGCTGGACTTCCTGGCGCAGGAGATGGGGCGGGAAATCAACACATTGGGGTCCAAAGCCAAGGACGTGGTGATCAGCCACCACGTGATCGAGATGAAGTCGGTGTTGGAGATGTTCCGCGAACAGGGGCGCAACATTGAATGAACGCCGCACAGATGAGCCGCATCGAGGATGCGCCGCATCGGGGATTCTTGTTCATCGTTTCCGGCCCTTCCGGGGTGGGCAAGTCCACGCTGGTGCAGCGGTTGCTTAAGTCAAAGCAGCAGCTTCGCTTCTCCGTGTCCTACACCACGCGCCCCAAGCGCCCCCAGGAAGTGGAGGGCAAGCACTACCATTTTGTGGATGCGGCTCAATTCGAACGCATGATCGCGCAAGACGCTTTCCTGGAATACGCCCAGTACAACGGCAACTGGTATGGCACGCCGGCAGCGCCCGTTCATCGTTGGATGGAAGAAGGGCACGATGTCGTGCTCGAGATCGAGGTGCAGGGAGCGCAACAGCTTCGGCGCAAGCAAGCGCAGCTTGGGATTCCCATGCGCTTCATCTTCCTCCTGCCGCCGTCGTTTGAGCAGTTGAAGGCCAGGATCATGGCGCGGGGCACTGAAGACGAAACCAAGCAGGAGAAGCGCCTGAAGATTGCCGAGGTTGAGCTGAGTCAAGCGGGCTGGTTTGACGTGCACATCGTCAACGATCAGCTCGACGTGGCCTTGCGGCAGTTGATGGAAGCTGTGGAACCGTCTACTGGAACAGCAGCTTGACGATATCGTTGTACGTGATCAGGACCAGCAAGCCTAGCAGCACGAAGAACCCCACTTGGTGCACCAAGCCCTCCCGCTCGGGCGAGATCGGCTTGCCGCGGATCAGCTCCACGGTGATGAAGAGCAGTCGGCTGCCGTCCAGCGCGGGGAAGGGCAGCAGGTTGATGATCCCCAGGTTCAAGCTCAAGAAGGCCACCAGGAAGAAAAACGAGCCCCACCCTTGTTCCAGCCCTTGCGTGAGAATGCTGGCGATGCCGACGGGGCCGCTGAAGGCGTCTTTGGCAGAAATCTCTCCGGTGAAGATCGCGCGCAGGCCCTGGTACAAACTCACGGCCATGTTCCACGTCTGCTCGACTCCCATCGGCACGCTTTGCGTGATCTCGCCCACCGGGCGGGTGGGGGTTTGCAATTGCAGGCCGGCAAGCGCCTGATTGCGCGATTGGTCCTGGAGGTTCAGGACGATCGAGAGTCTCTGTTCGTCGCGTTGCAAGGTCAGGGTCGTTGAAGCTGCGTCTGGAGGGAGTTGGCCCAACGCGCCGTTGAGCGTGCGCGCGCTGCTGACGGGTACTCCGTCCACCGCCACGATGCGATCCCCGGCTTTGACGCCCAGCGAAACGAGATAGGAGTCGGCTTGCACCGCGGCAATCACGTTGCTTTGCGCCCCCGAGAAGAGCGCGCCGATGCGAAAACCGCTTTGTTCGGGCATCCACTGGGGGGTGACCGTCACCCTTGCGGGTTGTCCGTTACGCAAGACTTCGAACGTCAATTCCCGTTCGCCGCTTGAACCGACGATGCTGAGAATCTTGCCGGTCGAATACACCGGAGTCCCGTTGACGGACAAAACGATATCTCCGACTTGCAGCGCTTTGGCTGCGGGGCTGTCTGTCGGCGAGAAATCAACCACTTCGATCAAAGGCGTGCCAAACGAAGCGAGGGACAGGACGTTGATCAAGATCGCGCCCAGCACGTTGGTCATCGGGCCGGCAAAGATGATGAACATGCGCGCCCAAGCGGACTTGGCCATGAACAAGCGGTTTGCAGGAACCGAGACTTCATCTGCAGCGCCAGCCTGGCCGCCCTCCGCGGCCGTCACGGTCTCGCCCGCCATGCGCACGTACCCGCCCAGTGGGAAGATGCGCAGCGCGTACAACGTTTCTTTGGCCTTGCGTTTCCACAAGGCGGGCCCGAAACCCACGGCGAATTCGTGCACCCATACCCCCGCCCAGCGCGCGGCGAAGAAGTGCCCGCCTTCGTGGATTAAAATGAGAAACCCGAGCACGACGATGAAGTTGACGACGGTGGACAACGTCTCCATGGACTCCCCTCTTTAATTCGAGCTAACCATCCCTGTGGGCCGATAGCTCCAGAATCTGACTGCTGTTTGCCGTTGGCTTGGTTCGCCTGCTCTGGCGATAGCCGGCAACCCAGAGGACGCCGCTTTGATCCGACACGATCGGCACTTCATTCCGCTCCAGGCGCGGGACCTTTGCGTCCACCAGGATGTCCTGAATCTTCTGGTGCCCATTCATCCCGAAAGGATCGATGCGATCGCCCGCCTGTCGTGCGCGAACCACCAAAGGCGGGTTGATTGTACTCCAATCCATCCGGGCTGACAAACGCTCCCTCGTTGCCTGGTCATGACCCCCAAGTCCCATCGCAGGGCAAATCGCAGCGTCGATCGTCCAGCGGCCCCAGCGAACGGTGCCGGGCACCGTGATTGCAGTGGGTGGTGCAGCCTGCAGTTGAGCCGCAGATCTGCAAAAGCGGATGGCCTTGGGTTCGAACACGGCAATCCAGCCCTTTGGCAGCTCGACGAGACGCCCTGACTGGCGTGCGCTTGCCTGGCGCAACAGTGCCTCGACGTGGCGACTTGCAAGCGACCCAGGGCTTCCGGTCAGCTGAACCATCGCCTTTTGCAGCACGCCCGCCTGCAGGGCCGGATGGAGCGCCGAAAATCCGGCTCGGTCGAGTGAGACCTGGTCCATGTCTTTGACCACGGCGCACGCCTCGAACGCTTGGCACGTTTGCTGGTGGACGTAATCGGCGGCCTGTCGCAGCAGAGCCTGGTTTCGCGTCAGCGTGTCTGCAAGGCGCGGATACAACTGCTCGAGCTTGGGGATGATCTTCAGGCGCAGCCAATTGCGCCTGAAGCGCAGATCCTGGTTGCTTGCGTCCTCGCGGAACGCGACTCCCTGGGCCGCAGCGTATGACTCAACGTCGTCGGAACTGCATTCCAGCAAGGGGCGAATGTAAAGCCCGCGGCGCGGCTGCATGCCGCCCAGGCCTTGCAGGCCCGCTCCGCGCAGCACGTTGAAAAAAAACGTCTCCACCTGGTCGTCCATTTGATGCCCCAGGGCGATCTTGGCGCACGCGTGCGCGTGCGCCGCGCGCTGCAAAAAAGCGTAGCGCGCTTGCCGTCCCGACGCTTCAAGAGACTGTTTGGACGCCTGCGCAAGCGCCCGCACGTCTTGGATTTCGACGCTGCAGGGCAAGTCGAGCCGGCGCGCGTGCGCTTCCACAAACCGTGCATCTGCAGCCGAATCGGGTCTCAGTTGATGGTCCAAGTGCGCCACGTGAAGGCACAGTTCGAACTCCGCCTGCAGTGAGCACAGCAGGTGCAGCAGCGTCATCGAGTCAACGCCCCCCGAGACGGCGACGAGCACGCGATCGCCGTGTGCAAGCAGCGCCTCACGATGGATGTAGCGGCGTACGGCATTCAGCATGGCTGATCGATTCCAAATCGTAGTGAGGGAATGGTGGAAAGGCAAATGGGGCTTGGGTTTTCCAAGCCCCATCGCCCCATAAGGAGGTGAACTAAGGAGGTCCGTTGCGGGTTAGCGTTCGATCATCACCGTGTCGAATTCGTTCACGCAGTTGTAGAGCAGTACGTCGCCTGCCAGCGGGAGGAAGCTTGCAGGCACGCTGACCTGCGCATACGACTCCATGCCCAGCATGGCCTTGAAGTCGGACACCGTCACCTGTGGCGGCACAAGGACGGTGGCCAGCCCTTTCCATCCCTGGATCTTGACGTGTATCCATTTGGCGAGGTTCATGACTTCCTCCTTCGTGCAGGCGGTGCGCCGCGCTGCGTAAGATGCCCTATATACGACTAAGCCAGTGGCATGTTTCACAAAGAAAGGTTCAAATTCGGTTCAAATCTTGGACGAAATGATTTTTTTCGCTTCGGCAAAGACGTTTCGTAGCATTTGGGGCGTCAACAGCCCCGTTTGGGTGTTCTGGCGGCTGGGGTGGTAGGAGGCCATCAGGATAGGCGGATCCTGTCCGAAGTGGACCTGCGCCCCATGGGCAAAGCGAGGGCGGCTAGTGGATGGCGGGGCTCCTCGCTCAGAGAGCGCTTTGAACAGCTGATCGAACGCGAGTTTCCCCAGGGCCACCGTCACCCGAACCTCGCTCAGCAGCTCCATTTCCTGGCGCAGGAATGGGGCACACGCGGCGACTTCCGCTTGCGTGGGCCTATTGGCGGGCGGAGCGCAGCGCACGATGGCCGTCAGGTAAGCGTCCGACAGTGCCAAACCGTCGTGGCGATGCTGGGAGGTGGGCTGGTTGGCAAAACCGGTGGCGTGCAGCGCGCGCATCAGAAAATCGGAAGAACCGTTCCCGTCGGTGCCATCGCCGGTGAACATGCGGCCGGTGCGGTTGGAGCCGTGGGGCGCGGGGGCCAGACCCACGATCAGCAACCGGGCGTTGGGGTCTCCGAAACCCGGCACGGGTTTGCCCCAGTAGGTGTCGTGCTGGAATTGGATCTTCTTGGTGCGCGCTATCTCGTTACGATAAGCGACCAGGCGCGGGCAGCGTTCACAGGCCACGACCTGCGTATGCACGTGGGCAAGCGGGGTAGGAGGAATGGGCATTCGGCTAGATCCGCCTTGCCACCCACAATAAGGCGTTGGCAAACAGCAGTGGTACATGATTGCTGGGGCGAAACGGCCAGAACTCCGAGTCCACTCGACCTGAGGGCGGAAACAGGTTCACGTCCGCTCGGCGCGTCTGACCGACGACTTTGACCGCAAGCAGCACGTCTCCATTGTCCCACAAAGCCACGGCCTGCCCCCCTGACGTGAGCTCAACGGTTGGAGAGTGGAAGCTGCGCGGACCGCCGTCGATCTCGCTGATCCCTTGCAAAATTGAATGTGCCGCATCGTTCAACCGACCCAGCGTGCGCCGCCCTTCATCCGTGTTGTCCACGCCCGGTGCGATCACGTAGTAGCCTTGGGAGTCAAACCGGCCGCCGATGGCATCTGGATCAAATGGACTGGAAGCGTCGAAGCTCACGGCAGCCACCACCACCCCGCCCCCTCGATCCACGTAGTCGGCCAGCTGATCCCCAAGAAGCTGCGCATCTTTGAAGCCGCTGTCCGCCCACACCAGCACTGCCGAGAACCGGTCCAGCTCCTGCGCGCTGGGAGTGGCTTTCGACGTATCCACGATCTCGACTGCGCTGAAGGCGCCGGTGCCCAGCAGATAGCTTTGCACGTCGCGCAAGCTGGCCGGGTCGTCCGCGCCTAGCACGCCGATGCGCGGGCTCTGATCGTTCGTATCTGCGGACGGGCGCTCAGTGTCAGTGGGTGGAGTGGTTTCCGCGGGAGGGGTCTCCTCAGCAGGGGGAGTCGTGTTGTCTTCGGATGCTGGCGGGCTGGTGGAGTCCCCATTGCTGAGCGGATCGGGCAGCGTTTGCGGGGTGGAAGCGGCCGATTGGTCGCTTTGGACCATCAGGGTATAGCCGCCTGCGCTGGGACCGGTGAGCGCGCTGCGCACACACAGGTAATAGAAGCCGGTTACCAGCGGCTGCCAGCCTTCAACCGCGACGCGCCCGTCGCTCCCCTTGTCGCCTACGGCCAAAACGGCAAGGCCGTTTCGGTCGTACAGGATCAGCGCTGGTATGAGCACTTGCGTCAGAGGCTGGACGACGGCGGTGTAGTGGGCGCCGGACTTGGCTTCGAACATGAAGCAGTCCGCATCGGCAGGCGTTTCCAGCGTGCCTTCCAATTGGAGATTGTCGGCGCTGATCAAGGTGGCGATGAGCGGAGCAGGCTCGCTCCCGTGGTCGTCCACGGCCTCCTGCGACTGGCCCGCTGCGACCAACCAGAGCACGCTGAGCAACCCCGCAAGACCAATCCTCCAGTACACTTTCACGGGCCAGCGCCTCCTTAGAATTGAAGTATATGTCAAAGTCTCCGATTCATTCAAGCTCCCCCTCACCCAAACCCTCTCCCACGAAGGGGAGAGGGAGAAAAGGGACCTCGCAGTACGTTGCCCTTCTCCTTCCCCCCTGGCGAAGGTTCGCGCTCCGCCTCTCTCCTTCCCCCCTGGCGGGGGAAGGTTGGGATGAGGGGGAGATAATTTGGTATAGTCGCTGTTCAGGTTGTGCCATTACCTGCTGCAAGGAGGATGCATTGAATTCACGTTCGAAGGGTTTTCTGAAGAAACTGGTCAACAGCATCAGCCCCTCGGGCTATGAAGACGAGGCCGCGGCCTTGTGGCAGGCCGAAGCCGGGAAATTCGCCGACGAGGTCAAGCGTGACGCCCATGGAAACACTGTGGCCGTCGTCAATCCGGGCGGCAAGGTGCGCGTGATGTTCGCCGGCCATTGCGATGAGATCGGTTTTTTGATCACCCACATCGACAACGACGGTTTCCTGTGGATCGCGCCCATTGGAGGGTGGG
>DATCIV010000128.1:0-2759 GCA_036507575.1 Candidatus Bipolaricaulota bacterium
AATCCATCGCCGCCTGCATCGTGCGCTGGCGCGCCTGCGATGTGGCGGATCCGCCTGCAAGCAACTTGAAGCGGTCCTGCAGGCGTTGGCCGATCTGCTCCACGGACAACACGGACACGCGGGCGGCCGCAAGCTCGATGGCCAGGGGAATGCCCTCCAACTGCTGGCACAGCTGGGCCACGGTGCGCGCGTTCGCCGGTGTGAGGGCAAAGCCCGGGCGATGAAAAGCCGCGCGCTCGACGAACAATCGCACCGCCTCGCTGGCGGACAGCGCTTTCAGCAGCGCGGCCCCTCCCGAGGGCAGCTTGTCGAGCTTGGGCAGCGACAAGGGCGGTACGGAAAGCGTCAACTCTCCAACCACCCCCAGGCGCTGGCGGCTGCTGGCGAGCACGCGCACGTGGGCGCAGCGCTCCAGTAAAATTCGCACCAGATCCGCGCAAGCGGCAAGCACGTGCTCGCAGTTGTCCAGGATCAAGAGCATCGCCTTCGGCTGCAAGAAATCGCCCACCTGCTCCAGCAGCGATGCCTCTCCGCCGTCCGCTTCGCCGGGGCGCTCGGGGGCTTGGCGCACGCCCAGGGAATTGGCCACGGTTTGGAGCAGCAACGCCGGGTTGCTGAGAGAGCCCAGCTCCACAAAGCAGATGCCGTCGGGAAAGCGATCCACCAGCTCTTGAGCCGCCTGCAGCGACAGCCGGGTTTTGCCGCAGCCGCCCAGGCCGGTGAGGGTGACCAGGCGAGCGGCTTCCAGCATCTGCTTGACCTTGGCAAGCTCCTGCTCCCTGCCGATGAAGCGGGTGAGCAGGAAAGGGAGGTGCGCAAAGACGCTCAGGGATTTCAGAGGCGTCAGCGTCGGCGGCACATCCGAGGGCAGGAGCTGGAAGACGTGTTCCGGCTCGGTCAAGTCGCGCAGGCGCTGTTTGCCCCAGTCGTGCAAACGCGCGCCCTGCGGCAATTCGTCGCAGATGACGCCGTGGGTGGCCTTGGACAACAGAATCTGTCCGCCGTGCGCGATCGAGCGCAGCCGCGCGCAGCGATTCACCGCGGCGCCGTAATAATCCCCGGCGCGCAGCTGGGCTTCTCCGGTGTGCAGGGCCACGCGCACGCGCACCGGGTTGGGGGTGGGCCAGGGCTCGGCGTACAGCGCCCGTTGCAGGGCGCAGGCGGCTGCCGCGGCGGCGGGCGCTTTGCGGAACACGGCGAAGAAGCTGTCCCCTTCGCCCCGGTCCTTGAGCACGATGCCGCCTGCAGCGGCGATGGCTTCATGCAACAGCGCGTCGTGGCGCGCGATCGCCGACTGCATTTGCTCTGGAAATCGCTCCCACAGCCACGTGCTGCCTTCGATGTCGCTGAAGAGGAACGTGACGGTCCCGGACGGCAGGCGCATTATTTCTGAGGTTGCTTGAGGTGGTCCACCAGCTGGTCCAACGCCATGGAGCGCGATCCTTTGACCAGGATGAGGTTATTCTCGTCGCTCAGGGTCCGCTTCATGCACGTTTCCAACTCGTCGAGGGATTGGGCGGCCTGGGCGTCGTGGGGCGACCAGCCGTGCTGCTTTTGCAGGGTTCGCGCGGTGACCGCGGCCAGCTGGCCCAGTGTGAATACCTGTTGGATGTTGGAGGCGTGAACCCAGTCGCCCACCTCCTGGTGGTAATCCACGGCGCGCTCGCCCAGTTCCAGCATGTCGCCGAACACGAACACTTTGCGCTTGGCGCTGTTCAACTGCGAAATGGCGGCCACGGCGGCCTTGACCGCGGTGGGGCTTGCGTTGTAGCAATCGTCCACGATGATGCCCAGCTGGGATGGCGTGCACTCCAGCCGGTGCGGAAAGGGGGCGAAATCGGCCACCACCTGCTGCACGGCGTGCGCGTCCACCCGCATCTCCATGGCCACTGCACAGGCGGCCAGGATGTTGTAGATGTTGTGGGTTCCCAGCAGCTTGCTGTGCAAACGGGTGCTCCCCGACGGGTGAACCAGCGTAAAGGACATCCCATCCAAATCGTGCCAGGCGATGTCCTCGGCGCGGTAAGCCACCCCTGCGCGCTCGATGGCAAAATCCACGCGAAAACGCATGTGGGTCGCGCGCGACCACAGCAACGGCGTGTCGGCGTTCAACACCACCATGCCGCCGGCCAGCGGCAGCGCGTTGATGAGGGACCACTTCTCGTTGACCAGCTCCTCGACGCTGCTGAAGTTGCCGGAGTGCGCGTCGGTCACGGTGGTGATCACCCCCACGGAAGGGTTCACCAGCTCCGCAAGCGGCTGGAGCTCGCCGGGTCGCTGGGTGGCGAGCTCGAACACGCCGATTTGCGTGCCGAAAGGCATGTTGAGCATGGACAAAGGCAGGCCGATCTCATTGTTCCAATTGCCCGGAGAGTGATACGATTTGAAACGCGTTTGCAGCAAGCGGCCCAGCAACTCCTTGGTGGTGGTCTTGCCCACGCTTCCCGTGATGCCGATGAGCGAGGTTTGAAACAGCGACCGATACGCCTGCGCCATGCGATACAGGCTGTCTTGGGTGTTGGCGACCAGCACGAGGTTGGCGTGCGATTTGAGGTGCGCCAGCGTCGCGTCGCTGATGACGGCGGCGCTGGCGCCCTTTTGAAAAGCCTCATCCAGAAACTCGTGCCCATCGTGGGTGGCGCCCGGCAGCGCGATAAAGACCTGGTGGGGCCTTATCGTGCGCGTGTCCGTTGAAAATCCTGAGACGGCAACGGGCTGGGCGCGCACCAGCTTGCCGTCGGTGGCTTTGGCGATCCACT
>DATCIV010000129.1:0-12969 GCA_036507575.1 Candidatus Bipolaricaulota bacterium
TGGTCGGCGATGTGGGCAAGCTGGGATGGCTGGTACCGCGGACAAAGGCTGATCGACAGCGAACTTTTCGGATTGAAAAAGGAGAAATGCAGTGGCGTTGGAATTGACGGAAACCTTACAGATGCTGGCCGACCACCGGGAGTTGACCCATGAGAACATCTCGCTTTTCATTGACCAATTGACGGCGGGACGGCTGACGCACTCACAGATCGCCGCGTTTCTCATCGGGCTGCGCACCAAGGGCGAGACCGTGGCCGAGATTGCCGAGATCGCCCGCAGGCTTCGCGACAAGTCCCACCGGATTCACCCCAACGTCCGCGTGCTGGTGGACACTTGCGGCACGGGCGGCGATGGAACCCACACGTTCAACATCTCTACGACGTCGGCCTTCGTGGTCGCCGGCGCAGGCGTTCCGGTGGCCAAACACGGCAACCGCTCGGTGTCAAGCCGCTGCGGCTCTGCGGACGTGCTGGAGCGGCTGGGCGTCAACCTGCAATTAAGCCCAAAGGAAGTGGAGCGCAGCATCGAGCGCATCGGGATCGGATTCTTGTTCGCCCCGGCCTTTCACCCCGCCATGAAGTACGCACTGGCCCCCCGCAAGGAGCTTGGCATCCGCACGGTGTTCAACATCCTGGGCCCACTGCTCAACCCTGCCGGAGCCACGCACCAGGTCGTGGGGGTGTACGACCCGCGCCTGACGGAGACGCTGGCGTTGGTCCTGTCCCAGTTGGGCGTGACGGCGGGCTTGGTGGTGCACGGCTCCGGCCTGGACGAGATCACGCTGACCGGGGCCACCCAAATCACCGAGTTTTGCAGTGGGTCGTTGAAAACCTACGAGATCGTGCCCGAGGACTTCGGGTTGCGGCGGGTCGGCCGGCAAGCGCTGTGCAGCCGCTCGCCTGAAGAAGGCGCCCGGATTCTGCAACAGGTGCTGGAGGGCAAGCGCGGTCCGCATCGCGACGTCGTGCTGCTCAACGCCGGCGCCGCGATCTACGTGAGCGGGCGGGCCGCCATGCTGGCGCAGGGCGTGGCCTTGGCCGCCGAGGCCATCGATTCGGGAGCGGCGCGCGCCAAGCTGCACGCGTTGGTCGCGGCCTGCGGGAGTGAGGTAGGTCATGGACTTCCTCGATGAGATCGCACCGCAGGTGCGGCATGCGATCGACGAAGGTTTTTACGACGTCCCGCAGCGCACTTTTCGGCCTCAATCGTTGCGGGCCACGATCGAGGCCCGCCCCTTCTCGCTCATCCCCGTGATCGAGCGCCGCTCCCCGGTCGAAAAGGAGTTGTTCGCCGGGGATGCGGGTTTGCTGGCCGGGCAACTGGCCGGGGCCGGCGCCCACGCGCTGTCGGTGGTCTGCGAGCCGACGGTCTTCCAGGGCAACCTGGCCGACGTCGTCCAAGCCAAGCAACAGGGGCTCCCCGTACTTTACAAGGACTTCGTCATAGACCCGGTCCAGATCACGGCGGCGTGCCACAGCGGCGCAGACGCCATCTTGTTGATCAAGAGCCTGTTCGACAAGGGCTACCCGACGATGTCTCTCGACGACGCGATCGGATTGTGCCACGAACTGGGCCTGGAAACCCTGTTGGAGGTCTTCACGCTGGAGGAGTTCGAGCAGGCGATGGAGACGCAAAGCGACCTGCTGGGGATCAACAACCGAAACTTAAAGACGCTCAAGGTGAACCTGGCCATGACCGAGCAAATCCTGAAAAAGACCCGAGCAGACCGACCGGTGATCAGCGAAAGCGGCGTGAAAACGCAGGCCGACGTGCGGCGGTTGGCGGACACCGGCGCGCGCGCCGCGCTGGTGGGCACCGTGATCCTGAAATCTCCAGACCCGGCAGCGACGGTGCGCCGGTTGCTGGGAGGGTGCTCATGACCGTCGACCGAGGCGGGCGTTTTGGCCCGTTCGGCGGGGCCTTCATCCCCGAGACGCTGGTGTTCGCCGTGCAAGAGCTCAGCGAGGCGTTTTTCGCGGCGCAAGCGGACCCCGCCTTCTGCGCGACGCTGGATAAGCTGTTGCGGGAGTACGCCGGCCGGCCCACGCCGTTGACGTTTGCCGAAAACCTCAGTTGCAAGTGCGGCTGCCGGCTCTACCTCAAGCGGGAGGACCTGCTCCACACCGGCGCCCACAAGATCAACAACGCCCTAGGACAGGCGCTGCTGGCCAAGCGGCTGGGCAAGCGCCGTCTGGTGGCCGAGACCGGCGCGGGCCAGCACGGCGTGGCCGTGGCCACAGCGGGCGCCAAGCTCGGCCTGGAGGCCGTGATCTACATGGGGGCCAAGGACGTGGAGCGCCAGCGGCTCAACGTCTTTCGCATGGAGCTGCTCGGCGCCCAGGTGAGAGTGGTCCACGCCGGCTCCCAGACGCTCAAGGACGCGATCAACGAGGCGCTGCGCGATTGGACGGCCAACGTGGAAGGGACGCACTATTTGCTGGGCTCCGTGCTCGGACCTCACCCGTACCCGGAGATGGTGGCTTGGTTTCAAACCGTGATCGGCCGCGAGGCGCGGGCGCAAATGCTGGAAACGGAGGGGAGGCTGCCCGATGCGGTGGTGGCCTGCGTCGGCGGCGGCTCCAACGCCATCGGCATGTTCCGCCCGTTTTTGCAAGATCAAGGCGTTCAGCTCATTGGGGTGGAGGCGGCGGGGCAGGGCATTGAGACGGGTCGCCACGCCGCGCGATTCGCCGACCCAAAGAGCGGGCGGCCCGGTGTGCTCCACGGCGCCTTCACCTACGTGCTGCAAGACTCAGACGGCCAGGTGTTGGGCACCCACTCCATCGCGGCAGGTCTAGATTATCCGGCGGTGGGGCCGGAGCACGCTTACTTGAGGGCGCAAGGTCGGGTGCGCTTTACGACGGCAGACGATGATGAAGCCCTGGCCGCGCTGCGCTTGCTGTCCAAGCGGGAAGGGATTTTGCCCGCGCTGGAGTCGGCCCACGCGGTGGCCTATGCTTTGCGCTTGGCGCAGGAGGCGCCAGCGGATGGCGTGATCCTGATCAACCTCAGCGGGCGCGGCGACAAGGACTTGCTGCAGCTGGCCGGCAAGGCGGGGGCAAGCTCATGAGCCGCTACGCGCGCGCGTTCGCTGATCTGCGCCGTCGAGGAGAAGGGGCATTGGTTCCCTTTGTGACCTTGGGAGACCCCTCGTTCGAGCAGTCGAAGAAAATCCTGGAAGCCGTGATCTGCGCGGGGGCCGACATGCTGGAAGTGGGCTTGCCTTTCTCCGATCCCATTGCCGACGGGCCCAGCATCCAAGCGGCCAGCGCGCGGGCGCTTGAGGCCGGCATGACGCCTCCCCTGGCCTTTGAGCTCCTCCAACAAGTGCGGGAAAGGCATCCCGATCTTCCCATCGGCCTGCTGGTCTACGCCAACCTCACGCTGGCCTGCGGCCTGGAGGCGTTCTATCGTTCGGCACAAGCAGCGGGCGTGGACAGCGTGCTGGTGGCCGACCTGCCGCTGGAGGAAGCAGGGCCCTGGTTGGAGGCGGCAAGTCAATACGGCATAGACCAGGTCTTCCTGGTCTCGCTGACCACCGACGCTCGGCGGATGGAGAAAATAGCCGCTGCTTCCTCGGGATACGTCTATTTGGTGGCGGTGCTGGGCGTGACCGGAGCGCGCGAGGAGTTGCAACAGCGCACGGTGGACAAGCTCAAGGCGCTGCGGGCGGCGACGGACAAGCCCATCTGCGTGGGCTTCGGCATCAGCCAACCCCGGCAAATGCACGCGCTGCTTTCGGCCGGGGCGGACGGCGTGGTGGTCGGCTCCGCGCTGGTGGATCGGATCGAGCGCAACCTGTCCGACCACCACGCCATGCTGGCAGAAGTCAAGGATTTCTTGGCTCAGTTTAAGTTCTTGTAGGGCCCGCACAGAGCGGGCCCTACAAGAATACACGCGACGTTCATTGTGGCGAAGCACTGGCTATAGGGAAAATTGCGCGAAGGAGGAAACCATGAGCGCTCCACCTTACAAGCTGGCCAGCCGGGCGTTTTGCCCCCACGGCACCGTGATCCAGCTCGGCCGGGTCAGGATCGGCGGGGACGAAGTGGTGCTGATGGCGGGACCTTGCTCGATCGAGGGCGAAGCGATGATCCACCAGATCGCGGCCATGGTGGCCGAGCAAGGGGGCACGGTGCTGCGTGGAGGGGCCTTCAAGCCTCGAACGTCCCCCTACAGCTTTCAAGGTCTGGGCGAACGGGGGCTCAAATACCTGCGGGATGCGGCGGATGAGCACGGTCTGCTCACGGTCACCGAGGTCATGGAAATTGGCCAGCTTGAGTTGGTCGCAAAGTACGCGGACATCCTCCAGATCGGAGCGCGCAATATGCAAAACTACCCGCTGCTGCGGGAGGCGGGCCGCGCAGACGTGCCCGTGCTGCTCAAGCGGGGACTGTGCGCCACGATCGAGGAGTTCCTGCTTGCCGCTGAGTACATCATGGCGGAGGGCAACCGGCGGGTGATGCTGTGCGAGCGTGGCATCCGCACCTTCGCCGACCACAGCCGCTTCACCCTCGACATCGCGGCGATTCCGGTATTGAAGGAGCGCACCCACTTGCCCGTGCTCGTGGACCCCAGCCACTGCATGGGGGTGCGCGACAAGGTCCTGCCCATGGCGCTAGCCGCCATCGCCGCAGGCGCCGACGGCCTGATCGTGGAGACGCACCCCAAGCCGGAGCAGGCGCTCAGCGATGGCCCCCAGGCACTGCTCCCACAGCAGCTTGCGCAGTTGAGCGAGCGGTTGGAGCAGGTGGCCGTTGCCGTAGGCAGAACTTTCACGAAAAGCCCCGTCGAGGTGACCTCGCCTTGAGCGCCTGTCGCTTTCCTGCCCAGCTTGCCATCGTGGGGTTAGGGCTGATCGGGGGATCGCTGGCGCTGGCGACGCGTTGTGCCCGTCCGGACGTGCGCATCATCGGGGTGGATGAGGCGGCGGCCCTGCAACACGCCCTGGGGCGCAAGGCCATTGACGTCGGCTACGAGCCGGCGCGCCTGAAGCAGGCCGTGCGCCAAGCGGACCTGGTGATCCTGGCCGCGCCGATCTCCAGCATCTTGAAGCTGCTGGAAGTGGTGCCCTGCTCCATGAAGGGCGGCGCCATCCTGACCGACGTGGGCTCGACCAAGCGCCACATCAGCCAAGTGGCAAAGGAGCACGTGCCAGCGACGATCTCGTTCATCGGAGGGCACCCGCTGACGGGCTCGGAGAAGGGCGGGTTCAAGCACGCCAGCGCGCACCTGTTCCAAGGCGCCGGCTACGCGCTGTGCCCTGCGTTGGGGAGCAATGCCGCGTTTGAAAAACTCTCTGTTTTCCTAGCTGAACTGGGCGCCGAGATCGTCATCGTTGACCCTGACGAGCATGATCGCGTCCTGGCCTTTACCAGCCATTTGCCTCAACTGGTTGCCGTGGGGTTGGCCGACCTGGTTCTAAGACGAACTCATCCGAAGTTCTGCGGCCCCGGCTTTGCAGGCATGACGCGCATTGCCTCTTCCCCTTTTGCCATCTGGGGCGACGTCTTTAGCACCAACGCACGCAATGTCACCCTCGCTTTGGACGAGTTCATTGAGGAACTCCAACGGTTGCGCGGCGCGATCGGCCGAGGCGAGCTGAGGGCGGCCTTCGAGCGCGCTCAACGGCTGTTGCAAGACGGCAAAAGGGGCGAACAGCCGTTCGCCCCTACAGATCGCAAATCTTGACTGGCAACGTTGACATCTACGCGATTTCAGTATTCACACCTTGGGCAACTTCTTGGCCCAGGCGATCAGTTCGGCCAGCTTGTTTTGAGCCGCCTTAGAAAGCTCAGGCTGCGGCAGGGCCAGGCCGGGCCCGTCAAGGGAGTTGCCCACCACGACGATGCCCACCATGCCGGAGCCTTCGTGCGGGCGGCAGTAGTAGTTGTAGACTCCCTCCTGCTCGAACGTCCACTGGAACGTCTTTCCTTGTTCGAACAGCAGCGGCGAGTCAAAGGGCGCCGCACCCTCGGGGATGCGAAGCGGGAAGGCGTTGTTCGTCGCCGGGTGGTAGGCCGTGGCGGTATGGCCCGCCGACTGTAGCACCCAGGTCACCGTGTCCCCTGGCTTTATCCTCAAACGATCGGGGATGAAGGCCAACTCGCCCTTGGGACCGCCCAATGCAACGGCCAGGCCCTTGTCGAACTTCTCGTGCTGGCAGCCCAACAGGGGAAGAGCCAGTCCGAAGGCGCTCAAGAACCCGAGGCCCTTAAGGAACGCTCTGCGATTGGCTACGAGCATCTAGCACTCCGGCGCGGCGGTGGGCATGAAATTGACGTCCACCCCGGAGCTGACGGGCCCCCAAGGCACGCCCGTGCCCTTCATCATGTCGCCCTGCGGGATATTCGTCACCGCGATGTGGCGGAACCAATAGCCGTCCTCGCCGCCCACCCCGCCGTGGCCCGCCTCCGGGTTGGTGCCGGGGGTGATTTTTTTGTGGAAGTGCGAAAAGCCCGCACCATACGCGGTTTCCACCTGTTGTTGATCGGCTTTACAGAAGCGGCCGGGCACCATCTGGCCGATCCACAAAAGCTGGGAGTCCTGGCCGTAGGGGGCGTTGAAGTGGAAGAACATGCCGCTGCCGTCGGGCAGCACGCGGATTTTGTGGTCCGGCATTGCCGGCGTGATCGGCGAATCTTTGTAGAAATCCACGAGCTGTTGCATCTCGTTGGCCAACACCTTCTCTCTTTCGCTCAACCCGCCGGATGAAACCGTGGTGGAAGAGATGAAAAGCCAAGCGCCAAGCACCGCAACGACGATTAAACCAAGGATGAGAACTTCTCTCATACTGTGTCACCTCCATGCGTGTTGCTCTCTTTTTAGCGTTGACATCTGGAACACGCTGTAAGCTCCCTTACAAGAAAAATGGCGCACTTGCCCACGATGAACGTTACCCTTTGTATATCTGGTAGGGCTCGCTCTGCGGGCCCGCGGCTGGCACAGCCAGCCCTACAAATCAGGGTGGTGGTGTGCTAGGAGGAAGCGGTCGAGGTGGGTAACACGTGTGATTCCAGCGCAGCCAGGATGTCGGATTTCGCTGCAAGCCCCGTCATGCGGGCCACCTCACTTCCTGCAACGAACAGCACCAGCGTCGGGATGCTCAGTATCCCATATTCCTGCGACAGCGCTTCGCTCTGGTCCACATTGACCTTGGCCACCCTCAAGCGTCCTTTCAATTCCTGGGACAGCTCGTCCACGATGGGCGCCAAAACTTGGCAGGGAAAACACCAATCGGCGTAGAAGTCCACCAACGTAGGCATGGGGTGGCTCAACACATGCTCTCGAAAGTTGCTTTCTGTGACGTGTACGCTATCTGACACAGAGTTCTCCTTATCGTCGAGGGTTAGACCGATGAGATGACCTCATGCTAAACGTCCAGGCAGCAAGAAGCTGTAAGGGGGCTTACAGGGTTTTGTTAGAAAAGCGATACGGAGAGAAGCGCGCTCAATCCAATTTCGCCAAATGCCGCAATTGATTCACATCGTGGAGCAACAAACGGCCTTGCAGCTTACCTACCAACCCTTGGGCGGCAAGCTGGTTGATGGTTAACGTCGTGGTCTCGCGGGTGGAGCCGATGAGGTCCGCCAGATCGCGATGGGTCAGGCGGATGTCCAGCCAGACCCCTTGCTCCATAGGCACTCCGTACTCGTCGCCCAATCGAACCAGCAGACGGGCCAAGCGCGTGGGGACGCTGTTGAACACCATGTCCTCCAGGCGATTTTCGAGCGTGGCCACCCGCGCGCCGATGGTCTTGCTGATGCGCAGGGCAAGGTCCGAATGCTCCGCCATAAAGTCAGTCAGGTCCCTGCTGGCGATGATGCACACCTCGACATCCTCCAGCGCTTCTGCAATCAGGCGCCGCTGCCGTTCTCCCAGCATGGCCATCTCTCCGAACAACTCCCCCTGTTTGCAGATCGTCAGCATAAAGCGTTTGCCGGATTCATCCAGATACGACAACTTCACCCGTCCGTGGTGGAGGAAGTAGACGAAATCGCTGGGGTCGCCGGGCAAGAAGATGGTCTCGCCTCGCTGGTAGCGGATCGTCTTGACCCGACGATGCAATGCATCCATCTGGTTGGGCGCAAGGCGCTCAAACAGGTTGACGTTGTTCAGGCACCAAAAAGGACTTGGCGTTTTCAACTTTGTCATGCCAGTTAAGCTTCCCCCTCTTTCCTCTCCTGTGACTGCCTTCAGCTCGAAGCGGCGCAATCTGCTGAACCGCATTGTAACCACGATTTTGGCAGATCGCACGGATTGAGGACCAGCATGCGAGCAAGAGGGGGGCTTCAGCACGTGCATGGAAGCGTCAAGCTCCCTCTTCCTGCATCGGAGGGCACTTGACGCTCCCAAACGAGCAAAACACGCAGCAGTCGCCGCTTCGAGGGGTTAAGGTCTTTTTGCACCGTGGGCACTGGTATGCAATCTGGCAAGCATCAACGGGCATCTCAAGCGATTCCTTGAATCCACAATGCGGGCAGGTGATGGTGGAGAGCAGTTGGGTCATGGTTCCTTTTCTTTACCTTCCTCAAGCACAAACTGCAAGAGATGTCCGGCGTTAACTTGCCTCATCGTTGCCCTCGAACAGCTCGGTGTTTGGGTTAAAGGAGACCCAGGCAAACCAGAAAGACGGCGTGGCGATGATGGGGTTCAACCGCGTCCCCGTCAAAGGCCCTGAGATCGCCAGCCCCTCGAAGTCCCAGGCGTTGCCCTGGTTATCCACTAATTGATCGTTTTCCAGGGAGAACTCCAATACCCCGCCGGCGGGCACGCCGCGCTCGAAGAACTTGATCTCGCCGGCCGGGGACACCGCCACCAGCACGGGGACGCCGCCCACCACGTCGTTGAACAACCGTTGTTGAATCATTGCCTCGCGCGCGTAGGCTTTAGCCTGACCGTTTGCCACGATCCCCACCACCTGATCCTTTGCGCCCAGGCGGTCGTCGTTGAAGGGCACGCCGAACTCCGTGACGCTGCCGGACCTGGTGCCGGTGACGCGGTAACGGGAGTAGGGATCGGAGAAGTAATCCCGGGAAAACTCCTCTTCTGATCCGGTTCTTCCAGCGCCGGTGCGATTGCCCAGCCGGTCGCCCGCAAGCGGGCGGTCCAACACCGTTGTTTCCGGGTGTTCCAATTTCCACAAGCCGTAGGGCACGATGTCAACCGGTATGCGATGAAGGCGTCCTGCTACTCCCACCAGCGGCCCCACGATGGGCCGACCCTGGAATTGCTCCCAGAATGTGGCCGTGACGCGGTCGTACATCACCAGGTCGGAGCGAAACAGGCGCCCCGAGGTGCCGAATTCGGCGATCACACCTTCGATCTCGGGCGCCAGAAACGCCAGGCCCGAATCGCACAAGGGGCAATAGGTGACGACCACTTTCGTCCCGTCGAAGTCGTCGTTGACGATCTCGTGCCAATTGAGGATCGCAAGGGGGTAAGCGCGGGTGAGCCCGTTGAAGCGCACGCCCAACACCAGTTTTTCATCTGCAAGCCATTTATCAGTCTCTGTAATAGAGATGAAGCGCGGATCGTCGATGGAGGGGATGGCGTCGGGAGGAGGGCCGCCTGAGGCCAGCAAGTCCAAATCCAGCTCTTTCAGGTACTTGACCGAGCTTAAGTCGCGATCGGGAAAACCCAAGTGGCTCAACTCCAAGCTGTTGAAGTACCTAAACGATCCAAGATTGCCTGTCTCGATCTGATCGGGAGACGCGATTCCCTCGTGGGTGGCCCAAACGACCTGTGCTCCAGTTGAAAGCAGGAGCCATGTCAATATCAAGACGAACGGTCGCACAAATTCCTCCTCTAGGATATGTATGTTTGACGAAAATCGTAGCGAAAGTGACTTGATCGTGAAGTAAGCTAACTTACAGTGAGCGCCCTGTGCAGTTGCCATACTACTTTTCCAAGGGCGCTGCATACGCCGTTTTTCTCGAAAGACCATGAAATATCGTATTCTATGCCAACAGCACGCGAGGTGACAGAATGGAAACGCCCAGTTTTGCCGTCGCCTTTCTTGGAGGGCTGCTCTTGTTCTTCTCCCCCTGCATCGCGCCCGTGATCCCGGCGTATCTGTCGGCCATCTCCGGCGTGCGCTGGTCCCAGTTGCAGGACCCCCGCGGCCTGCGCTGGCGCGTGATGAGCAACGCGTTGGCTTTCGTGCTGGGGTTCTCGACGCTGTTCATCCTGATGGGCGTCCTGTTGGGGCTGCTCAGCGGGATCAGCGGGGTTCGCGGCTGGGTCAACGTCATCGGCGGCGCCGTCATCTTGATCCTGGCGCTGCACATGCTGGAGCTGATCCGCATCCCCCTGCTCGATCGGGAGTTCAGCGTCAGCGACAAGGTTCAGCCCAAGGGGTACCTGGGCTCCGCGCTGTTGGGCGGCGCGTTTGGATTGGCCTGGACCCCGTGCACCGGCCCCGTGCTTGCCACGATCCTGACGCTGTCGGCTTCCACGGAAACGATGGGGCAAAGCGCGCTGCTGATGGCGGCCTTTTCGGCGGGGTTGGCCATCCCCTTCCTGCTGACCGGCGCCTTCACCAGTCGCATCTCGAAATGGCTCTCGGCGCACCAGGCGTTCATGCGCTGGCTGCACCGAGCCACCGGCGTGATGCTCATCGTCTTGGGCGTGCTCATCTTCACCGGCCGGCTGGAGGGGTTGTTGGGCTGGTTGCTTGGCGTTTTGAACATCTCGATATAAGGGAGGGAGACCGTGCGTAGAAAAATCCCGTTGGCCATCACGCTCCTGCTGATTGCAGGGGCGATCTTATACCTGCAAAACCCGAGGCTGCTGCCCGCGTGGCTGGGGGGCGGCTCCGGGGAAAACGACGCGGTCTTGGGCATGATCGAAAACCCTGCGCAGGATCAAGTGGGCTTGGAGGTCGGTAAGGCGGCGCCCGACTTTGCGCTGCGCACGCTCGAGGGGGCAGTGGTGCGCCTGAGCGATTTTCGCGGCCGGCAGCACGTGATCGTGAATTTCTGGGCCAGCTGGTGCGGGCCGTGCAAGGTGGAGATGCCGGACCTGGAAGCGGTATATCGGCAGCACAAGGACCAACTGGTCGTGCTGGGGGTGGATTTGCAGGAAAGCGATGCGGACGTCCGGCGTTTTTTGAGCGAAGAGATCCAAGTGAGCTATCCCATTTTGATGGACGACCGGGGGCGGGTGGCGCAGGCTTACAACAAGTTCGCGCAGCCCACCAGCTTCCTCATCGACAAGCAAGGCATCATCCGCAGCCGCAAGAACGGGGCCTACACGTCCGAGGAGCTTCAGCAGCGCGTCCAAGAGTTGCTGGCCGCTTCGGACGTTTCCCTTCACATAGAACACACAAATTGAATTTTGCCCAAAGGAGAAGCACATGCCCTGGATTCGCGTGATTGATGAAGGCCAGGCGACCGACGAGCTGAAGCACATCTATCAGCAGGTCGCCGGTCAGCGCGGGAAGGTGGCCAACATCATGAAGATCCACAGCCTGTCGCCCCAGACGATGAAGAGCCACCTTGATTTCTACCTGTCCATCCAGTTTGCGCCTGGCGGGATCACGCGCCAACAACGAGAGATGCTTGCCGTAGTCGTTTCGGCGCAAAACCACTGTGCCTATTGCCTCAGCCATCACGCCCAAGCTTTGGATCACTACTGGAAAGACCCCAAGAAGCTGGCCAGATTCACGCAGCATTTCAAGCTCGTGCCTTTATCGGAAGCCGATCAAGCCATGCTCGCCTACAGCGACAAGCTCACCCGCAACCCCGCCGACGTCACCGCCGCAGACGTCGAGAGCCTGAGGCAAGCGGGCTTCTCCGACGAGCAGATCCTGAGCATCAACCTCATCGTCAGCTACTTCAACTTCGTCAATCGCCTTGCCCTGGGCTTAGGGGTCGAGTTCAGCCCGGAGGAAGTCCAGGGCTATCGCTACTGAAGGTTCCGCCGCGCTCGTAAGCGGGCTTACATCTTTTCGATCTGGAGGGCGTTACTTTGGTCGTGTACCGCCCGTGCGACGGAGTGAGTGTGAGGCGTCGCCCGGGTGAAAACATACAGTGTCTCGAAAGGAATGCAGATGAACGCGAAGGATGTTTTAAGAGCGGTGTTGGCAGGCGTGGTGGGAACTGCGGTCATGACCGTGATGACCTTGATGGCTTCGGCCATGGGGCTGCCCATGGACATTCCGGGCATGCTCAGCGGCTTCATGCAGGTTCCCGTCTTTGTGGGTTGGCTCGCTCACTTCATGATCGGGGTCGTGTTTGCCCTCGTTTACGCCTTTGGCCTTGCCAGCCAGTTGCCCGGCGGGCCCGTGGTCAAGGGGGCGCTGTTTGGCCTCATCCCCTTCCTGCTGGCTCAAATCATGGTGATGCCCATGATGGGCATGGGGCTGTTCACCTCCAATGCCCCCAACGCCCTGTTGCTGGTGATGGGGAGCCTGATGGGGCACTTGGTCTACGGGGGCGTGGTGGGGGCGGTTTACGGCCCTGTCAGGGTCGCCTCCCACAGCAAGGCTGCCTGAGCATGCACTCGAACCCCCTTGATGAAATTTGAAATGCACACCAGCAACCAAAGAGAAGCGCACGACCGTGAGAAGCTCAAGAAGCAGATCATGGACGAGCGCATGGGCATTCTGCAGCGCTTGTCCAAGGAGCGGAGAAGCAAGGTCATCACCCTCATCCATCGTAGGGAGCCTTGGATGCATGGCGACGAATCGCAAGGCATCATCATCGAGGACAGCGAAAAGGTGTTGATGGAGATTTACAAAACTCCCAAGGACAAGCCCATTGACATCCTGCTGCACACCCCCGGAGGGCTGGTCTTGGCGGCCGAGATGATCGCGGCCGCCCTCAAGCGCCACCCCGCCAAGGTGAGCGCGCTGGTGCCCTTTTACGCCATGTCGGGTGGGACGCTGATCGCGCTTGCGGCCGACGAAATCCTGATGGAAGAGTTTTCCGTGCTGGGTCCGTTGGACCCCCAGATCCAGGGCCTGGC